>CAMWWS010000246.1 GCA_947178085.1 uncultured Lachnospiraceae bacterium
TTATTACGAACTACTAATGCCATACTGCGATCTCTCATGCCTGCACCTCCAAATTTCGATTGTTAACGTTATTATAACCTATTTTTTTACAGGTACACAATTCCGAAAAGGGAGAAATATAATTGTTTTGTATGCCTGTGACATTTTAATTGCTACTTTATCAAAAGACTGCTTCCTATGCCTAACCCTGCGGCTGCATACTGCTGTAATATTTCCTCCCGTTTGGATTCTATAAGCTGCGGCTCGTCAGACCACAACTGTTCATAAATTGACAATGCTTTTTGCAGAGTTTCCCTTGCTTTGTCCAGTCTGCCGCAGGCAAGGTTAATGTTTCCCATCGCTTCTTGTATGGCGGCATAATCGCTTGATAACTCAGAGTTATGTTCTTTTACAGTCTTTGCACACCTGCGGAGAGCGGAAAGCCCGCGCTCTGATTCGCCCATGTCATGCAGCAGGACGGCATAGTTGCATATCTGCGCTATGCTCTGGTTCATGTAAATAAGCCCATATTTCTCCAATATTGAAATGCCCTGTTCCATATGATACGCCGCAAGGTCATTTTTATTGGCTTTATGGTACAGTGCACCCATGTTTGCGTTCAGGTTGGAAGCTAACAGGGCATTGCCAGCGTTTATTTCCGTCAGAAGTTCAAGTGCCTGCTGTTCAAGTTTTATGGCTTTTGAAGTCTGGTCTGCCATAGCCGCCTTATAATCCAACAAAAGAGCCTTGTCGCTGACTGTCCCGACAGTGCTGTCTTTTAACAGTTTTTCAATCACATCAATCACTTTTTTCATGCCATCTTCAAAGCGGTACTTGTCCATATATGCAAAGGCATCTTCCAAAAAGTGCAGATAAAATTCTTTATCGTCAACATCAATCAAATCACTTATGTTTAATGTGGCGGCAAATAACAGCTTAAAATATGGCACATCTATTCCGTGATAACAGAATATCTCTTTTTGCAGATAATCAAGCATGGTATGGCAGTTCGTGACAGACGGCTTTGTGTCCGTTATTGTAATCTCCTGTAACATTGGGTGCAGTGTTATCATGCGCCCGCTTTTTGGCTGTATAAATCCCATTTCCACTAAATCATTTATGTTGTTCATGTCATGCTGCCTTAGCCATGCTGCAAACAGCTTTGACGGGATTCCGGACAATGGGACGAGCGACAGGCAGCGCATGATTTCGGTCTGCATTTCGTCAAGATTGTACAATGAAAACAGTGTATGGATATGGTCATAATAAGTTGCCTTGCGGCTCTCCCCGTCCTTTGTGATGCCTATCTTGTCGGTTGCTGACATTCCCGCCTTTTCTTTCTCCAGCTTTTTAAGAAGTTCTTCCGGCTCTAATATACCTGTCTGTAACAGCCGCGCGGACAGTTCCACGGCTAAGGTATGGAAATGTACAGTTTCTATTATCTGCTCCATGATCATCTTGTAATTTGGTGTTTCTGTATAGTAATTTCCAGCAAGTTCTAAAAGTATATTCCTGTCGCTGATTTCCTCCAGAAGCATACATGGGCTGCTTTCTATCCTGCTGCGGGTGGTAAAAAGCAGGCGGCACTTATATTTGAGCATGACGGATAAAAATGTGTCCTTTGTGGCTGTTGTATTAAAGTTGTCGATAATGATTAACGTATCCTCTTTTAAAGACCGTAGAAAGCGGTTATGCTTTCTGAAACGTTCATCGTCAGTATCTTCCGGCAGGTCATCAGAAAAATCCATGCCGGTAACATCACGCATTAAATCACCGCTGTATATGATGTAAAGGATATTGGTGTACTCTTTTTTGTATTGTTTTGCGTATGCCTTTGCAAGCTCGCTTTTCCCAATCCCCGCAATGCCATGTATAAACACCTTTCCCTCGTCAGCCAGTAATTTATGCAGCGCGTCAAGTTCGCTGTCACGCCCGCAAAAATAACGGCATGGTTTCGGCACTTCATTCTCGTATATATAATCTGCCACCATCGGAGAAAGGTTTCCAGCGGTAATGAGCTCTTTTGTCTTGGTGTCCCTTTTTACAAAATTCCGCTCCATACCGAATAACAACAGGTCAGTAATATATTCTGCCTGTGCTTTTTCCGTTTTACATGGGTATGCATTGTTTAGTTTTTGCCGCTGCATTTCTGATATTGAATTATCCTGCACCAGTAAATCATGTATTTGGATTATCACAAGCCCTGTATCGTAAAACAGTGGAAGTATATTTTCCTCAAAATTATTAGCAAAATCATTCCTGCCTTTTTTATCAGAAATATAATATCCCGTAATCTTCGGGCTTACTTTTTGCCTGACCGTTTATCCATCGGCAGACAAGCCCGTTATCCAGCACAAAATTTTCAGTATCGCCGTTTTCAAAGTAATCATTAAAAAGCATATATAAAAGATCAATCTGGTTTATGCACCTGTCCTCACTTATATAACTGCGTATGATACCCATAACGGAACAAAAATCAAGACGTTGCATAATTTTTAAAACTCCTTTTCCATTTTTAGTCAACCAGCAGTCAATCCGCGCTCAATGTGATTTTGCCTGCTTTTCTATAGACTGAAAACAGGAAGTTGGTACTGCTAATCAATGAGTATAGCACAAACCGGCTCCCAATAAAAGAGAAGTGGGGAAGATATATGGAAAAATCAAACGAAACTGTAAAATCCGGCTATTTTGAGTACGGCAATGTGAGGATAATCATATCGGAACATTTTCCCGAAAGCGGAAAGACAATGGAAAGCCTGATGGAGAACCTGATAATCCACGAAGCAAAGCAGCATGAGAAACCAAGAGCTTCATAATCTTAAAAGCAGGTATTAATAAATCTGTAAAAAGAACCGTTGAGAAACACCCACGAAAATGATATACTTGTTTTAATCGTTAATACGATTTGCAGGTATTGTAAGCGTGGGTTGTTTCATGAAAGGAGATTATATGAAACAGCCAAATAACAATACAGCAATCTATATGAGGTTAAGCCATGATGATGAAAATTACGGCGACAGTGTGAGCATCGAAACGCAGAGAACCATTCTGACACAGTTTGCAAGGAAGAACGGATTCCATGTAATTGACGAGTATGTAGACGATGGTTGGAGCGGGACAAATTTTGAGCGTCCTTCGTTCCAGAGAATGATAGACGATATTGAGTCCGGCAGAGTCAACTGTATCATCACAAAGGATTTATCCCGTTTCGGCAGGGAACACGTTATGATGGACTACTACCTTGAATTTTATTTTCCTGAAAAGAACGTCCGCTACATAGCGGTTTCCGACGGTGAGGACACAGAAAAAGGACTGAGCGACTTTGTTCCGTTTAAAAACCTGTTCAATGAATGGTTTGCCAAAGATACCAGCCGAAAGGTAAAAACATCTCTGAACGCAAAATTCCGCGCAGGCGAACATACCTGTGCATATGCCCCGATAGGCTATAAGAAGAACCCTGACATAAAAAACAAACTCATGATTGACGAGGAAACAAGGTGGATCGTGGAAAAGATTTTTGAGCTTGCACTCCTTGGGAATGGCGCTTCAAAAATCATGAAACTTCTTATATCGGATAAAGTCCCTACTCCCAGCTACCTAAATTATAAACGGTTCGGTACATTCTCAAACATCTATGCAGATGCGCCGGAAGAAAAAGCATGGGAATGGAATATTGGTCAGGTAAAAAGTATTTTAAAAGACGAAACCTATATCGGTAATTCCGTCCATTACAGGGAAACAAAGGCATCTTTTAAAAGCAAACGACGCGTGTACAGGGACAAAAGCGAATGGCTGACGGTTGAGGGGACGCATGAACCGATCATATCAAAATCAGATTTCGACAATGTGCAGGGACAGCTGGCATCAAGGCGCAGGGAGAAAAAGGACTTTACAACACAGGTATTTGCAGGGCTTTTAAAATGTTCCGGCTGCGGGTGGGCACTGAATTACGCCACCCATAAACGGAAAGATGGAACATACGGCTATTATAAATGCGGCAAATACAGCATGTACGGGAAAGGATACTGCAGCAACCACCATATACATTATGACACACTCTATGCATATGTACTGTCAAGGCTGCAGTACTGGTCAAAGCAAGCTCATACGGACGAAGAAAAACTGTTGAAGAAGCTGCTGAACGCAGGCGACAGAGAGTCCGGCGCTATCCGCAAAAAGCAAGAAAACGACCTGAAACGCGCGGAAAAACGCAGGACAGAATTAGATAGTTTATTCACAAGGCTGTATGAGGACTGGGTGGCAGGACGTATCACAGAATACAACTTCAATATGCTATCAGCGAAGTATCAGGACGAACAGGCACAGATTGATGAACAGCTTAACGGATTAAAGGCTAAGCTGAACGAAACAAAGCGGACTTCTTCTGATGCGGAAAAGTGGATTTCTTATATCAGGGAAACTGCTTATCCTACAGAACTGACAGCCCCACTCCTAAACACGCTGATTGAAAAGATAATAGTTTATGATGCGGTCAAAATGGAAGATGGCACAAAGTAACAGGAAATTGAGATATACTACCGCTTTATCGGCAAAATCGAGTGATGCATCAAATTTTTTATTAACAGTATCTTTAAGTGTGTGAAACAGACATTGATTATTCAGAGCTTCGGGAATACAATGCTGCGCTTGCTAAAATTGGCAACAATCTGAACCAGATAGCCAAGCGCATGAACGCCACAGGAAACGTCTATGCCGCCGATGTAAAACAAGTAAAGGAACTGATGAACCAAGTGTGGCAGACACAAAAATCCATG
>CAMWWS010000247.1 GCA_947178085.1 uncultured Lachnospiraceae bacterium
GTTATATGAAGTATAAGTGCCGGGCCATGAATTTAATCCGCGTACCATTCTTTCTATCTGCACCGCGTCTTTATTCCAGTCAATCTTTCCCATTGATTTATTCAGCATTCCCGCATAACACGAATCGGCGTCGTTCTGTTTCACGGGAGTGATATCGTCTGCTTCTATTCTGTCCAGCGCTTCAACAATAAGCTTTGAGCCCTCAATAGCAAGTTTATCATGTAAACTGTCTCCGGTTTCCTTTTCATCAATCGGAACCACGCTTTGTAACAACATATCCCCCGTATCCACGCCTTTGTCCATCTTCATAATCGTAATACCGGTTTCTTTCATGCCATCGAGAATAACCTTCTGTATTGGTCCCGCTCCGCGGTATTTGGGTAGCAGAGACGCATGGATATTGATACAGCCGTACTTAGGCATATTCAGTATTTCTTCTGAAAGAATCTGTCCGAAAGCCGCTACCACGAATACATCCGCTTCATATCCGCGAAGCGTTTCCACAGCTTCCTTTTCTTTTATTTTTACAGGTTGAAAAACCGGAATATCATGCTTCATAGCACATGCCTTCACAGGCGTAATCTGCATTTCCTTACCGCGTCCTTTGGGTTTATCCGGCTGGGTTACAACCAGCACAACCTGATGATGTGCTTCTACGAGCGCATCCAGAGCGCCTACCGAAAACTCAGGCGTTCCCATAAAAATGACCCTCATCTTATAACCATTCTCCCTTCGTAATCAGAATGCCCTGACTTAACACAAATATCAGTCTTCCTCTGCATCCTCGACATCCTGAAGCTCTCCTTCAACTTTTTCAACATATAAATGACCTTCCAGATGGTCCACTTCGTGCATAAAAGCTCTGGCAAGCAGCTCTGTTCCTTCAATCTCAAATGGCTCCATATTCTCATCATAGGCCAATACCTTAACATAATTCGGTCTTGTGACCTGACCTGTCTTGCCCGGTACGCTTAAGCACCCCTCGTATCCTGTCTGCTCGCCGCTTGTCTCAATTATCTTCGGATTAATAAGCAGTATCGGATCTTCGCCCGTAGTATCAATTACTACGATTCGTTTCAATATGCCGACCTGAGGAGCGGCAAGACCGACGCCGTTTGCCTCATACAGTGTATCAAACATATCGTCAATCAGCTCCTGAATCCTCGGCGTAACTTCCGTCACTTCCTTGCAGGTTTTCTCTAAGACAGGGTCTCCAATCTCCC
Organism: uncultured Lachnospiraceae bacterium; assembly: GCA_947178085.1. The sequence goes on from CAMWWS010000247.1 coordinate 1,224, forward strand.
TAATATTTCTTATTGCCATCTCTTTCTCCTTTTCTGTTTCTTTTAGTATGTATTCATCGGGTCAAAATCAAACTGTATGTTGACGTTTTTGTAATCCTGTTCCTTAATATACGCTTCCATTATATCCTTTATTCTAACAAGCCTCTCATAATCGGAATGCTTCATGTACAGCACATGCCTGTATAAATCATTTATTTTGGAAACGGCTGCCTGCGTGGGACCAATCACATATAACGCTTCACTTAAATCTGTTCTTTTTTTTATGAGCAAAGCAAAATGCTCCATCACGCTTCTGCCCTGTTCTTCATCTTTAGATACTGCAAGTACCGCTAACATATGAGCCGCAGGCGGATACTGCAGCAATTCCCGGTAAACTATTTCTTCCGCATAGAAGCTTTCATAGTCCTGATTCGCCGCATGTACGATACTGTAATGCTCCGGCTGGTATGTCTGTATAACGACTTCGCCCGGCTTACTGCCTCTGCCAGCCCTGCCTGCCGCCTGAGTCAGCAGCTGGAAAGTCCTCTCTCCTGCCCTGTAATCATTCTGGTTCAGGGACAAGTCCGCTGCCAGAATTCCGACCAGCGTAACGTTCGGAAAGTCGTGACCTTTTACAATCATCTGCGTTCCAACTAAAATATCAGCCTTACCATCCGCAAACGCAGAAAGTATCTTTTCATAGCTTTCTTTGGTCTTAGTAGAATCCGCATCCATCCTGAGCACTCTCGCCCCCGGAAATTCTTTATGGACGCTTTCCTCTATCTGCTCCGTGCCTGCCTTAAAACCCAGTAAATACTTGGAACCGCAGGATGGGCACTTCGGCGGTCTGATTTCTTCATAGCCGCAATAATGGCAGATTAACTTTCCGCTGCGATGCTCCGATAAAGACACATCGCAATGCGGGCATTTCATTACAAATCCGCATGCCCTGCACGAAACAAACCCTGCATAGCCTCTCCTGTTCAAAAAGAGAATGCTCTGTTCTCCTGCCTGCAGTCTCATTTCAATCAGGCTTTTTAATTTTCTGCTGAAAATAGAACGGTTGCCCGACTTCAATTCTTCCCGCAAATCTATGGTATATACCTTGGGAAGCTGACCTCCCGTGAGACGCTCGTTTAACCGATATAATTTATATTCTCCCTTATCCGCCCTGTAATAAGCCTCCATGGAAGGCGTTGCAGAGCCGAGTACCACGCTTGCCGATTTTTCCAGCGCAATCCGGATTGCAGTCTCCCTTGCGTGATATTTGGGCATGGATTCACTTTTATAGCTGTTCTCATGCTCTTCGTCAATAATAATAACTCCGAGCTGTTGAAAAGGTGTAAACAACGCAGAACGGGGTCCAATGATCACATCCAGTTCACCGCGCCTTGCACGTTCCATCTGGTCAAATTTTTCTCCCATGGACAACGTCGAATTCATCACGGATACCCTGTCGCCGAATCTTTTATAAAAGCGAAGTAAAGTCTGATAGGTCAGGGCTATCTCCGGAATCAGAACGATCGCCTGTTTGCCCATAGCTATCATCTGTTCTATAATACCAAGGTAAACTTCTGTCTTTCCGCTTCCGGTAATACCGTGGACAAGATATGTTCCCACATTCCCATCCCGATAATCCTTTATTACATCTTCTATGATAAAGCGCTGCTTTTCGCTTAGAGGCTTCGCAGCTTCCCTCTCCGTTATCCTTTTCACCGGATTTCTGTAATAGCTTTCCGTTTCTATGGATATTACTCCCTGTTTTTCCAGACTGTTTAAGGTAGCTGCCGAAACATTCAGTTTTTCACTTATCAGAGAATACGGGAGCACTTCTTCGCTCAATAATGCACTTAATACTCTGGCTTTGGCAGTCTGGCGTTTCCTTATGCATTCTGCCATCAGCTTTTCTATTTCTTCACTGCCGCAGCATCTGGTAATCTTCTTTTTCTGCAGCTGTTTTAATTTATGTTTCACCGGAAGCACTGTTTTAAGCGCGGTAATCATCGTAGAACCATAATGGCTTTTCATCCAGTAGGCAGTCTTGATCAGATCACTTTCCACTGTTGCGGCTTTCTCATCAATCTCTGCTATTTCCTTTATTTTTTCTGCCGGATAATCAGCCCTTTCCGCAAGGTCTACTACATATCCCGTCATATCCTTATTGCCTTTTCCAAAAGGAACATGTACCCTGACACCCGGCGTAATTTTTCCAAGCAGCTTATCGGGAATCCTGTACCTGAAAGGTCTGTCAACCTTCTCATGGGAAATATCTATAATAACATCTGCATATTTTTCACTCATTTGTAACCACCATTTTGCCGCAGGCATATTCAGTGTTCATTCCTGCATCGGACTTATATCCTTACTTTTTTCTTTCACTCAATACAGCCTGAATAAGGTCTCTTTCATCCATAGGATATTTTACGCCTTCTATTTCCTGATAATCCTCATGTCCTTTTCCCGCAAGTACGATAATGTCTCCCGGCTCGCCATGGTCTATTGCATATGCAATCGCTTCTTTCCTGTCAGCAATCTCCACATATTTTCCCTCAGTCTTAGATATTCCGACCTTAATATCATCTATTATATCCTGCGGCTTCTCAAAACGCGGATTGTCGGATGTAATAATTGTCAAATCCGCAAGCCTGCCGCTTACTTCGCCCATTTCATACCGCCTCAATTTAGAGCGGTTCCCGCCGCAGCCAAATACACTGAGCAGCCTGTGCGGCTGATACTCTTTCAATGTAGAAAGCAGGCTTTCAAGCGCCATAGCATTGTGTGCATAATCTATTATAAGCGTAAATTCATCCGATACCTTAACAGACTCTATTCTGCCTTTTACTTTTGCTATAGGCAGGGCTTTCATAATCACTTCCTGCCCTACTCCGAAGTGACGGCATATGGCAATCGCAGTCAGCGCATTATACACGCTGAATCTGCCCGGCATTGAAATCCCGGCTTTAAAGTTCATAAGCCCCGTTACGTCAAAGTTTACTCCGAGATTTCCTCCGGCTGAAGAAAGTTCCAAATTCTCCGCCCTCATGTCTGCCTCAGTCTCTATACCAAACGTCTCAAGCTCACAGGTATGTCCTGACGTAACCTGCTCCCAATGCTTATCATCTTTATTCACAATTCCGACTCTGCACTGCTTAAACAGCATTCCTTTGCATGCCAGATAGTCTTCGAAATCCTTATGCTCATTCGGTCCGATATGGTCAGGTTCTATATTGGTGAAAATACCGTAATCAAAAATAAATCCCTGAGTTCTGTGAAGCATCAATCCCTGTGACGACACCTCCATAACTACCGCGTCGCAGCCTGCGTCAGCCATCTGTCTGAAATACTGTTGTATAAGATAAGATTCAGGCGTGGTATTGTCGGCATGGATATGCGTATCACCTATAATAACTTCAATCGTACCAATAAGTCCGACTTTATGTCCCGAATGCTCCAAAATAGATTTTACCAGATAAGTTGTAGTCGTCTTGCCCTTGGTTCCCGTAATGCCGATTATCTTAAGTTCATCCGCCGGATTACC
>CAMWWS010000248.1 GCA_947178085.1 uncultured Lachnospiraceae bacterium
AAATCAGGCAGTTGTATCAGGAGGCGGTTGCGAGTCTTCCGGAAATAATTCTGGGAAATAATGGGAGTATGGAGGCAGTAACAGAAGACCTTAATCTGGTAACAGCAATAGAAGGCTATCCATTTAAGATAGAATGGGAAAGCAGCAGTTATTCACTTATCCAAACTGACGGCACTGTTAATAATAAAGAATTAGAAAAAGCGGAAATAGTGACATTGCAAGCATACTTCCGATATGACGGAATAGAGTTTGAAGAGGTATTTCCGGTGCAGATACAACCGGAAGTTCTGACGGAGGAGGAAATGTTTCTACAAAGTATTGAAACTTCTCTGGAAGAACAAAATCAGGCGAGCAGGACAGGCGGCGCCATGATATTGCCGGATTATATAGAAAACAAAAATGTCATTTGGAAGGAGGTGATTCAGGATAACAGCGGATATTTCTTTCTGCTTATATGCGTCGCTTCCATACTAATATTTTTTTCTAAGAACAAGGATGTGGAGAAGGATTTGGAAAAACGAAAAAAGGAATTATTGTTAGATTATCCGGAAGTAATTAGCAAACTGACATTGTATATGGGCGCCGGAATGACTATACGAAGAGCCTTTTTCAAGATGGGGGAGGATTATAAAAGAAAAGAAGCTTTTAATAAAAAGCGATATAACTATGAGGAAATTATATTGCTTGTGAATGAACTGCAAAGCGGCATATCGGAAACAGAAGCTTATGTGCATCTTGGAAAACGGTGCCAGCTGCAGCCATATATGAAGTTGAGTGCGCTTCTGTCACAAAATCTGCGAAAGGGCAGTAATGATTTACTGACGATGCTGCGGCAGGAGGCAGCAGGCGCATTTGAGGAAAGAAAGAATACCGCAAGGAAATTGGGGGAAGAAGCCGGGACCAAGCTTCTTATGCCAATGATGATGATGCTATGTATTGTCATGGTGATTATAATGTTTCCGGCATTCTGTTCTTTTTAAAACTAATTAAGAAAAATCTATATAGGAAAATTACAGTAAAAAATTTTAAGAAAAAAGGAGAGGAAAGCTATGGGTAAAAAGAGATTAAAAGGATTTAAGGACTTCCTAAAGGAAGAAGAGGGAATGGGAACTGTAGAGATTATCCTGATTATTGTCGTATTGGTCGGCTTGGTAATTATTTTTAAGGCGCAGTTACGCAGTCTGGTAAAAAGCGTATTTGAAAAGATTACATCAGACAGCGGTACAATAATGTCATGAGAAAAGGATACATAACGATTTTTCTGTCACTATCGCTAACATTGATTCTGTCCCTTGTATTCACCGTAATAGAAGGGGCGCGAATCAGTGCCATCAGGATGAAATTTGAGTGCGCAGCAGACATTGGGATGAATTCGGTTCTGGCAGAATATCATAGGGAATTGTTAGAGCAGTATGATTTGTTGTTTGTGGATACATCTTATGGTGGAAGCATACCTTCCATTGCCAATACGGAAGAGCATTTAAAGAAATATATTCAGGAAAATTTTAATGGCAGGGGAGAAAATATTTTTCGGAGAACCAGAGATTTCTTGGATATGAGTTTAGAGAGCGTAGAACTTACTGAATATTCTATTGCGTCGGATGAAGACGGTAATGTGCTTAAGAGACAGATTAGCGATTATATGGCAGATTATCCGTTAGGAAACTTGCTTGCGAGGATTACGGGAAATATTGCGCAGGTTGAAAGCTCTCAGATGGAAACGAGAAATGTCGAAGGTGAAAGAGAAAGTGCTCAGGCAGAAATTGATGAAATCGGTCTGCCTATACAGGAAACGGAAGAGGGCGTATATGAGGAGGTTCCGTTAGATAATCCTGCTGATGTTGCCAATGCGACACGCAGCATTGGTGTATTGAATTTGGTCGTAGATGATATAGGAAGTATTTCAACAACAAAGATTATGCCGGAACAATATATTTCCAGACGCGTATTGATGCAGGGGAGTGGGACATGCTCAGAGGCGGAAGCAATTTCCGGAACATCGAATGACATTCTTTTTCTGGCCTATTTATTTGATAAATGCGGTTATTATAGAGATGAAAAAGAAGATTCAATGCTGCAATATCAGATTGAATACATAATTGCAGGCAAAGATACAGACTGGCAGAACCTTGAGCAGATAGCTAAAACGCTTCTTAAGTGGAGAGAGGTTGCTAACGTATTATATATTATGTCAGATGGTGCGAAAATCGCAGAGGCGGAAGCAATGGCGCTTGCGCTGACAGCAGTAATGCTTTGCCCTGAACTGGTTGAACCCGTGAAGTATACGATTTTATTCGCATGGGCATATGTAGAAAGCTTACAGGATGTAAAGGATTTGTTCAGGGGCGCACGTGTACCGATTTATAAAACCTCCGCTGACTGGAAGACGGGAATTAACAGTATAAAAAATATAAGAGGAAGCCTTAAAGATACGGAAGACAACGGCAGAGGGCTAAACTATAAAGAATATCTGGAAATTATGTTGTTTCTTATGGATTCTCATGACAGGACGTTTCGTACTATGGATATCATGGAAATGGATATTAGGAAAACACCCGGAAACAGCAACTTCCGCATGGACGGATGCTTTGATACATATCGGGCAAGACTTTCGGTTACGAGCGGCTTTGGTTACAGCTATGAAATGGAACGGCTGTATGGATTTTATTAAGCGGAAAGGAGGTAAAAGGGGATGCCCTTTTTACGGTTAAAAAATAAAAATAAAAACAATTCGACAGCATATTCTCTCCGGACATATCTAGATGTTCTTCACCAAATGGGATCGATAAAAAGGGTGTCCCCTTTTACCTCATGGAAGCTAAATGCATCGATGACAGTTGAAGCTGCTTTTGCATTGCCATTGTTTTTATTCTTTATAGTCAATCTTATATCAGTTATGAATATAATCGGTGTACAGAGCAGGTTTAACGCGGCTATACATCAGGTGGGAAATAAAATGGCGTTTTATGGTTACGCATACGAAAAAACGGCGGGAAATATAGTACCTGAGGGGATAACATCTGTATTGCTGACACAGATGTATGCCAAAGAGGAAGTTATGAATTATGTCGGCGTAAAGTACCTGAATAAGTCGTGTATTAAGAACGGAGCGGCAGGGATTAGTTTTGCCGGAACAGCAATTATGGAGCACGATGACATTGTTGAAATTTGTGTAAATTATAAGGTTTTGCCGCTTTTTACAATTCTTGGATTTGACGGATTTGATATGAGTCAGCGCTATTATGGGAGGGCGTGGACTGGCTACGATGTAGAGGCTGGATTGAGTGATTTTACGCAGGATGATCCAATGGTATATGTGACAGAGACCGGAACAGTATATCATACGAACCGGAACTGTACATATCTAAATCCATCCATTGTTGAGGTCAATGAAGGCAGCATAGCGGATAAAAGAAATCTGTCGGGAGGAAAGTATTATAAGTGTGAAATCTGCGGTAGCAGCAATGTGCAGGGAACCGTATATATCACAACTCAGGGCAGCAGTTATCATACTATGATTACATGCTCCGGATTAAAAAGAACAATTTATACGATACCGTTATCACAAGTAGGAGGAAGAGGGAGGTGTTCAAAATGCAGATAGATAGTATTCTTGTGAAGACGCTGGTTTGCGTTTTATTATTCATATGTTCATTATTTGATATCAGAAAAAAGGAGCTGCCACTTATGATATTAATTGCCGGTTTTTTGGCGGCATTGGGAATTGAGATGTGGTGTATATGGAAGGGATTGGAAACTGTTGCAGGAATAGCGGAATCTTTATTGCCGGGGATTTTTTTCCTCCTACTTAGCTTCTGCACGAGAGAAAAGGTGGGATATGGCGATGGGCTGCTGCTTATAATATTGGGATTATTTCTCGGATTTTACAGATGCTTTCTTGTATTATGCTTCGGTCTGATATTTTCATCTGTATTTGCGCTGATTTTACTGTTGTTCTGCAAGGCAGGAAAAAACAGCAGACTGCCGTTGGTTCCGTTTCTTACTATAGGAATGGGGGTGAGCTTTTTTGTATAGGAAAATAAAATATAAAGCAGTAAAAGGGTATATGACATTGGAAGCCTGTTTTATTATGCCGTGGATTATTTTTATGTTTGTATTTTTGATTTATGCTTCTTTTTATGTATATGATAAATGCGTACTGTTTCAAGATACTTATACATTGTGCCTGCGAGGGTGTATTCAGAAAGAAGAGGAAGGAGCCGTGAATTACATTAATGCCCATATGAACGGACAGTTTGGAAAGAAATATTTTGGAACAGACAAGGTACAGGGAAGCGCAGAGCAGCATGGTCAGGAAGTAAAGGTATATGCACGATGCAGCGTACAAATGCCATTTAACCATTTTTTGACTATGGCAAAGGCTGGAGGCTGGCAGATTCAGACAGAAGGCAAAGCATGGAAGATTAATCCAACGAAGCTGCTCCGCAGGTTTAGAATGGTGGAAAAATTTTTATAATATAGGGGGATGGGAATAATAGAAAAATGATAGAAGCAAAATATTTTAAAGATTATAAACATAACTATATGATTCTAAAGTGTGAAGAAGCACATATAGGAGAAAATTATCTTAGAAGCATGCTTGCGTATAATAAGATAGACGGAATTGTGAAATGCTCTGTAAGAAATGTTAATGGAGAAGTTTATCTTTATTATGACATTAGTTCTAAGATTACTTTAGAAAATCTATATCAGGGAAAGAAAATGTCCTATGAAC
>CAMWWS010000249.1 GCA_947178085.1 uncultured Lachnospiraceae bacterium
AACAGCTAAAATATAGGCTTTTTTGTGCAAAATAAATAAGAAAGTATAGAGAGATAAAAATGGAAGTATATCATGATAACAATATATGGGGAAAAGGCAAGCCTGAAACCAAGCTGGCAGCCATTCCCGTCAATCGCTCTTTTCTATGGGATAAGCAGGAAATTCTTATTCCGGCAGTCTATGTGGGTAAAGCGGGCGCTGCCCTTGATGTTTGCGCCAAAATCCCGACAGAAGATATGGCGGCATTCCTTAAAAAATGGGATTATGAGAGGCGGATGTCCTTAAAAACTGCGGAAGAATTTGAACAGCTGGATGCAGATAATCCCGCAAGCAGGGAATTAACCGTAGAAATATGCCTTGATGATACACCGCTGTTACGCCGCATGAGCAGCAGCATGAGATGGTATCCGGAAAATATAATTCAGATGGGGTTTTCAGATCCGGCCGGCGAAGACAGATTTGAAAACAATAAATCTGCGGTCGAATGGATGGATGCTTATGGCTGCGATAGGGAGTACTGCTGGTATTTTGAGCGGCTTTGCTATAATTGGAGTGAAGAACCGATACTTTCACCTCAGAAAATATCACTTACTTTCCGGGCAAACTTAATTTCCATCACTGCAGGGCATTTTTCCACTGACATTTCCTGTGAAGATGAAACGGTAAAGATACCTCATCCCATAACCGGGCAGGAATATATCCTGACGCTGCATGGGTGCGAACAGAACAGGCACAGCTTCACAGAAATTGGAGCAAATGGTATGGTTTACCCGGAATACTGTCAGATTCTCTCTTACAGCATTACACCGGAAATAGACCGAAGCTTTTTTGCCATACTGGACTGCGCTGAAAGCGATAAACCAAGAATGGTGGACGCTCAGGAACTGACGGACGGTGCGAATGGTCCCACGGCAATCTTTATGACCAGAACAGGCGCTGATTCTAAAAAATACACAATAGTTTCCTCCCTGCATTTTGATCCTGTGACAAGAGTACAGTGGCGGGTGGTATTTCAGATAAAACCAAAAAATGATATGAAAATCAGCTTTCCCCTAAAAACATGATAATTGCTCAGATATACTAAAGCTCATATCCGGCATTTCTTTTTAACTTTCTTTATCACGACGCTTACGGACTGTCGGGCTTTTCTCCATAACTTCCTGATATCGGAAACACCCTTCCGTATGGTCGTTGATAATCCCGCAGGCCTGCAGATGGGAATACACCGTGACAGAGCCAAGATACTTGAATCCCCTCCTCTTTAAATCCTTACTGATTGCATCTGAAAGTGCGTTTTTTGCCGGAATTTCGCCTTTCTGATGCCCCATATACAAAATCATCTTTCCTTTTGAGAATTTCCACAAATAATCACTGAATGTACCGAACTCTTCCTGTACCTTCAAAAAACACCTTGCATTATGGATGACCGCCGCAATCTTTCCCCGTGACCTTATCATCCCTTCTGTCTCCATGATTCTCTTAATGTCCTCTTCCGTATAGCATGCCACTTTCTGATAATCAAACCCATCAAAACACTCCCGGAATATCTCTCTTTTCTGTATCATCATATTCCAGTTCAGACCGCATTGCATAGCCTCCATCATAAGAAATTCAAACTGCTTCCTGTCATCATGCAGAGGAACGCCCCATTCCTCATCATGGTATTTTATCATCTTTTCGTTGCACAGACACCATGCACACCGCTCCATGTTTCATACCTCCCAGATGCATTCCATTATACTAAAGAGGCTGCTCTCTTTCAAGAATGTATACGCTTTACTGCGAGTTTCTTACCTTAAATTGCAGTCGGCTCTGAAATTTTTAGACTCATAACCATTTCCATTCCGCCAACCTGAGTAGTCGTAACCAGAACTCTGGAACCGTCCGGCTTGACTATGACCTCGGAATCGGTTTTTGATTCTTCATCATCAGACTTTTCATTGTCTTCCTTTTTCGGCGCATCAATATATTTATTGATTTTTTCAGACTTATTGCTATGCTGCATCTTCCTGTTTTTGCAGTATTCCAATATATCCGTCATTATTTTGTCATACCGCAAATATCCATCCCAATTCCCGAGCGTTTTCATATCGCTCCTAAGTTCGGACAACATTGACATATAATCAGCTTTTTCGCTGTAAGAAGCGTTTGCGGCTTTGTCTTTTAAAATTGACATTGAAAAGAAAAGTGAATCCGATTTCTTTCCTGTGTGAACGCCTAACGCCAGCATCTCCTTGTAAGAGCAATGATTAGGATTTACTTTGCTCACATCGATTTTTTCCTCATACTCATTTCCGTTGCCGTCTGTTCCTTTTAAAATGTATATGGGATTTTCTTCCGAGAAGTCCTCAGCCCTGTATACATTGCCGCTCTCACAGCTCCGGGCATGACATACCGAAAAAATTGCCTCCGGGTCCAAATAAACTTTGTTTCCGCTGCCGGCCTGAACATATTTTATGCTGAAATCCGTACTCCCGTCATTCGTACCTGACTTATTCCTGTTCACTGCTTTTTCACTTCTCGTGTTTATTCCTGATTCCTGTATGTAATTTTGATTATTATATCCGATTCCTGTTAATGACATAAGCTAAATCTCCTATTTACCGTATTTTTACGTTAGTTGATTGGAAAACAGAGTCCACGGCCGCTAATCCGCCTTTTTCCCCCTTAAAGACTCCAGTAATATATTAGTCTTAAAGGTAGAAAAATCTCCATCGCCAGCATATCAGGATTCATCGGTTCCCCTAATTTATCTCCCGTTTCATTTTCTGTCTGTTTCACGGCGGCAAGTTCCGCAAAATACTGTGATTTTGGCATCTGCTTGGCAATCGCTTTCTTTTCCTGCATTTTATCCAGTTCTTCTTTTAAAAGCTTTCTGCGCTTAGCCCTTCGCTCCCAAAAGCTGTCTTCGGATTTTTCATTAAACTGCTTATAGCCGTTTCCGCTCCGAAACCCAAGACGCCAGATTTCCGTGCGACATTCTTCTTTAGTTGCGCCGAAATGGAAAATTACAAATTTCCCACCGCTTACGCCACTCCATGGGTCTGGGTTTTGAAAATTGAATTTCAGGGTATCCAGAACCCATTTCTCATACTCCGGGTCGTTTTTCATGGCTGCAAAACCTTCATCGGATATATGAACGGATATGGAATCCTGCATATTGGAAGAATCCACCGGAAGCGACTCAATTCTGTCATAAATATAACTTTTATACTCTTCCATGGACATGTCCTCAACAAAAATACCGTTCATACTTCTTGTATCCGATATGCCTTCACTTTTTCCGCTCTGCCCATCTGTGCTTTTCTCAACCAGCTTATCATGAAAGCTTGCGTTGTCAGCACCGTAAGCACTGCCTGCTCTATTGCGCTGTGCCTGATATGTTTTAAGGATATTGTGGCAAAATCTGGTCATAGCGCTGAAATTCATTGTGTTGTCCATACGATACCCATGCTCCTTCCTCAACCTGCGAATTTGTGCCCTCAAGCACAAATTTGCGTGTGAAAAATTCATTTTTCACACTATACCCATGCCCCTTTATTACTTTGCGACTTTTTTCTGTATATGGTAACTGCTCTACTTGTGTGAGTATATGCTTCTAAATCCGCTATATCAATAATACGAATTATACAGCGCAAAAGTTGCAGGCGGAAGTGATTTGATGCTGAATTGATATCAAATGCAGGTTTTTTGTATCAGGCGTGAACCTATCTTCTTTTAAATGCGTTAACCCCTGATCCGGAAATATAAATCCTAATTCCCCGAACTCTTATAAAATCTAAGGCTATACCTCCAGAAACCGTAAGCTGCCAGATACAAAAAAGCTCCGACAGCAGGCGTAAGATACAAATAAATCGAAGGATAGTCTGACATATCTTCCTTGCGCAGCAGATATTGTGCCGGGAAATAGTTGACAAAGGCAAACGGAACGACATAAATCATGAAAAACTGTATGGTTTTATGAAAGATACTGACCGGGTATCCCGCGAACTTTCGCGCATTCCAGTAAAAAAGTTCTTTCAGGCTGTTTGTTTCAAGCAGATAGATATTAAGAGTGGCAAGAAACAGAAAGATTGCCCCCTGAATCAAAACGCCGCCTATGACTGCCACAATATAGTAAATTACGGTCCCGGCACTCCATGTAATACCTACGTTTCCTGCCGAGATTACGAATAATACAATGCCAAGACCGCCATGTCCAATAGCCGCAAACCAATCTGCATTGGAAAAGATAAGTTGGAAAAGAAGTCCTCTCGGTCTTAAGATGAAGCGGTCAAAGCCTCCGTTACGAACTGTCCTTCCGAAATCCCGCAATCCGGTAAAGAAAATAATGAGTATTCCATAGGTTAAAAACAAAAGGCTGAACAGAAACAACAACTCACGAATATCCCAGCCGTTTAAGGTATCAAATTTCAACAAAGTAAAGTAGATAACAATAATTGCGGTTGCTTCCCTTAAGAACACTGTAAGCGACCGAAGAACCGCATCAACCTTATATTGAAACCACGATTTCATAATGGTTTCGGTGTAAACCCCCATAAGATGTATAGTATCGTTTTTCATAGTCTGTTATCCCCCCTGTACAACAAGCTTTTTTTGTCCCTTTTTCCAAAGAAACATCCCAACGGAAAATAAAAGTGCAATCCAAAAAAACTGAATCAAAAAGCCATGTATGATTTCCGATAATGACAGCTGTCCCAGATAAATCTGCACCGGCATGAAATAAAT
>CAMWWS010000250.1 GCA_947178085.1 uncultured Lachnospiraceae bacterium
GAAGCATATATTGCTACATTTACTCATTTATTCTTTTGTTATCTCTGTTTTTCTCTCGTTTTCTTATTATTTCCCAAAAAGTGGGATTTAATACTTTTTTTATAATTGTACGACTCTTAATATTTTCGGCTTATAAATACTTATTTTCTCTTTCCCAGGCGTTCGCGATATCCCGGTGCATTCTTGATTTCAAGCTTGTTATTGAACATCTCATATTCTGCGTCCGGAAGCACATCCTCTATCTTATTTTCTACATTTGTCTTATACACAATACCACAGGCTACGGAAGGCGCAATAATATCATCTTCATACGCCATGCAAGCTTCCTGAACTCTGCGGCAGTAATCCTCGGCTTCGCCATCCTCAGCCATCGGAATCAAAATGATGAATACGTCGCCGTCTACGCGTCCGATTACATAATCCGGCTTAGCTTCTTTTTTCAGAATACCGGCAATAGTTTTTATAAGACGGTCGCTTTCCTCATTACCATAATTGTCATTTACATATTTCCAGTCATTGATATTGGCATTAATTACAGCTATAGGAATAACCCCGGAGCGGTCAATAACCTTCATACGCTCCTCAAAATAGAACTTATGATATACCCCCGTAAGCACATCTTCATTTCTTCCGACAGCTGCCTGCGTATGACGCTCTTCCAGTCTTTCTTCAAGCTCATCCATATAAATCGCGGATTCTCTGTGCAGATAAGCCTCTTCACCTAAATATGAAAGCATGATGACCGTTACATCAAGCATTCTCTCTACATCCTGCAGCTTATCTTCTTCCACGTCGTTTGTCTTAGCATACAGATGCGCCACTGTTCTGTTATATATGCGCACCTTTCTTCCCGGCTCCCCCACAACGTCAGGAACAAAACCTGCAAAATTGCCGACTGAAACAATCTTTTCCCCATGTCTGTCCGTCAGCAAAAGTTCCGCTCCGGTCACCGCCGCAAGCGCTTTTAAGTGCGCTGTCAAAGAGCCGACAGGATACAGATTATCCATTGCATAGTTTCTGATATTCTCATTAATCCTCTTTTCAAAAGGAATTTCCTTATACTCCATTTTGTATACCTCGCTCACCCGTTAATTCTGACACTAATATGCTTTAAATATACCTTTTTTACATATATTTGTCTAGGTTGGTTCTTTGTACCACTCCAACTCATTGGCAGGTATTGTTACATAGTTATCTTCTCCATCTCCAACCCGTAGTATTACATTCCTTATTCCGGCCTGAATAATCATTCTGGCACATAGCGGACAGGGCTTCGCCTTATGCACGGAACAGTCTTCGGGATTAATTCCTGCCAGATATAAATCTGCTCCCATAGTCTGCTCCCTTGAGCAATTCAGTAACGCATTTGCTTCCGCATGGATAGCGCGGCATATCTCATACCCTTCTCCCTGATGCATATTTAGAGGGATACGCGGACATACACCGATATCGCAACAATTTTCAAAGCCTCTTGGAGAGCCGTTATAACCTGTTGAAATTACAGCGTCATCTTTTACTATCACAGCTCCGTATTTACGCTTTATACAAGTACTCCTGTATGCAAAAGCTTCGGCGCAATTTAAGTAAGTATCACTTTTGGATATTCGTCTGCCTGTCTGTGGTATTACCATAAGAACCTCCCATCCGTGATTAAAAGCTTCTCAGCTTATCGCTTCCGTCATCTACCGTATTCTCAATGGATTTGATAGTAACATCATATCCATAGCTGTCATTGACGGTAACATGCACTCTGTCCCCAACCTTGTGCCCCATAAGAGCACTTCCAAGCGGAGATTCCGTACTGATAAGACCTTCCCGCGAGTTGCCGCGGACAGTTGTTACAAGCTTATATTTTTCAGTTATTCCGTCTTCTTCAAAATAAACCTCAACAGTATTATTCATGCCGACCTCATCCTCAGCGGACTCATCAGAAACTATAACCGCTGTCTTAATCATCCTCTCAAGATAGCGTATTCTGCTCTCATTCTGATTCTTTACTTTTTTCGCGGCATGATATTCAAAATTTTCACTCAAATCCCCGTGAGCTCTGGCGGTCTTCACATCTTCAAGCGCTTCCTTACGCACCACCAGCTTACGGTACTCTATCTCTTCCTGCATTTTTTCGATATCCTGCTTCGTTAATTCATTATTCATATCAACCACCCATACTGCCAACAGCCCGCGAATTTGGGCGTCAGCACAAATATTGCATAACACATGCAAGCATGTGTGAAAATTTATTTTTCACATTAGCATAGGGGACACTTCCGTATGGAAATGTCCCCTGCGTTTTGTTTAATCTTTTTATACCGTCTGGAACTTTCCGATATAAACAGGGAATGTATCTGTTCCCTTCATTTCTTTTCCGGCGGAAATTTTTACATTCTTGTCTGTAACAAGATATTCTATCTCTGCTCCTGCCTCTACTTCCGTACCCTGCATCAGAACGCAGTTCTTTACTTTAGCGCCTTTTGCAATTTTTACTCCACGGAACAGAACGCTGTTCTCTACCTCGCCTTCAATCACACAGCCATCGGCAGCCATTACTTCCTTGACTTTTGCTCCGTTAATATATCTGGTCGGGTCGCCGCCATGGAGCTTCGTATAAATCGGCGCACCTGAGAACAGGGCATCCAGATTATATTCATCAAGCAGTTTCATATTTTCATCAAAATAGCTCTTCATGTCACTGATACGCGCTACATATCCGTCATACTTATATGCACGAACATCCAGTTTGTTAAGCATCGGCAAAAGCACATCCCTTTCAAAGTAATGCTGTCCGCGCACAAACGCCGTATTAATCATATCAATCAGCAATTCACGTTCAATCACATAAATATTCATGGAGAAGTTCTGAACTCCCGCTTCCTGTGGGTTAACATAAATTTTGGTTATTCTTCCATCCTCTATGCCGAAAGTATAATAATAGCACTTATCATCCAGCTGAGCCGTCACAAAGCCCTTAGGCAGTTCCTGCTCATTATATGCAATCGTAACATCCGCACCGCTTTCTATATGCGCCTGAATCATTGCCTTGAAATCAAAATTTACCGCAATGTTGGTATCCGTCATAATTACATATTTTTCCTTCTGGTCTTTCAGGAAATTAGAAATACCCGCCAACGCCTCGACACGTCCTATATATGGTTTGGAAGTTTTCTCTGCAAACGGCGGGAAAATATTAAGACCGCCATTTTTACGCACCAGATCCCATTCGCGTCCGGAACCTAAGTGATCCATCAAAGAATGATAATTATTATTTACCATAATAGAGACATTTCCTATATCGCAATGCGTCATGCTGGATAAAATGAAATCTATCATACGATAACGGCTGGCGAAGGGAATAGATGCCATCAAACGCACATTAACAAGCTCCGGAACCAATGCATCATAACTATTTGGAAAAATAATGCCAAGCGCACTCATATTTGAATTCAGCATACCTCTTCACCGCCTTTCACATCTTTATTTACCATAGCTTTCGGACCGACTACGGCATTATCACCAATTGTAATGCCTGCACCGACAGTCGCAACATCATTGCTCTCACCGGTCGGCATTGCTCCGACTACCGCATTCTCGCCTATTGTCACATTTTCAGCTACTATACAATGCCGGACTACAGCTCCTGCCTTAACCACCGTATTACCCATTACAACCGCGTCTTCAATCAACGCACCTTTTTCTACCCTGACACCTTCAAACAAAATCGAATGTCTTACCGTACCTTTTATCCGACAGCCATCCGTAACCATGGAATTCTCCACTACGGCGTCAGCGCTGACCTTTTGACCGGGCAAAGCGCTCTTGCGGCTGTAAATCTTCCAGTCTTCGTCAAACAGGTTGATTCCGCTATGTTCCGGATCCAGGACCTCCATATTCGCTTCCCATAGAGACGAAATAGTTCCTACATCCTTCCAATACCCACTGAAATGATAAGCATACATTCTGCGATTATCCCTGAGCAGATTCGGAATTATGTTATTACCGAAATCATTCTCTGAATTCGGGTCAGCTTCATCTTCCTCCAGATAGCACTTTAAGATATCCCAGTTAAAAATGTATATACCCATAGAAGCAAGATTTGACTTAGGCTCCTTGGGTTTCTCCTGAAACTCCGTAATCCTGTCGTCTTCATCAGCGACCATCAAGCCGAAACGCGGTGCCTCTTCCCACGGAACCTCCATAACGGCTACGCTGAATTCTGCGTTCTTTTCCTTGTGGAACCGGAGAAAATCACTGTAATCCTGCTTACATATCTGGTCCCCCGAAAGAATAATTACATACTCCGGATCATACCTCTCGATAAACGAAAGATTCTGGTAAATTGCATTTGCCGTTCCTTTATACCAGTCAGACTTGTCAGCCTTCTGATAAGGCGGCAGAACGCGTACACCCCCATACAGACGATCCAAATCCCACGGCTGTCCGTTTCCTATGTACTCATTCAGCACAAGAGGCTGATACTGAGTCAGAATACCTACCGTATCAATTCCGGAATTCACGCAGTTAGACAGCGGGAAATCTATGATACGATATTTTCCGCCAAACGGAACCGCCGGTTTCGCAAGCTTCTCTGTCAGCGCATACAAGCGGGAACCTTGTCCGCCTGCAAGAAGCATTGCTATCATTTCCTTTGCCATAGTGCTACCCTCCTATATATAATTTAATTAAGAAATTTTGATTGCCGTACCTTCTCTTTTTATTCTGTTTTATTT
>CAMWWS010000251.1 GCA_947178085.1 uncultured Lachnospiraceae bacterium
CCTCTATTCTGATATCTGTCCGCTGTTCGATTTGGTCCAATACGATTATCGCATTATCCATCTCGCGGAATGCACTGGTTCCATACGCCTTATAAGCCTCAACTTTGTAACCTTCCATAATTTTCTTATATTCTCTTAATACCCTGCAAAGCTCGTCAACCCTGTTATAACTGATTTTTCCCGTCGCATAGGTATCCGTTCCCAAATCGATACGATGACGTATACAGTCAATCTCTTTCAGTCCGTTCTGTTTGGAAATCTCAAAGATTTTCATAGACAGCTCATATGATCCAACATCAATTGCCGCAAATGTTTTCATCGTAAAATCCCGCCTTCCTTCCTCAGCTCCCATGTTACGGGCGCTCATATACCGTTCCTCAGCCTTGTCCTAACAGATAATCTATGAACTGCTGCGCCGTTCTTCCGGAAAGTCCTCCATGTGCAAGCTCCCATTTGTTCGCCTGTGCAAGCAGTTCCTCTTCTTCCATCACAACTCCGTATCGCACTGCAAGCGTCTTCACAATCTGCTCAAACTGCTTTTTATCCGGGGAAGTAAAGAAAATCGTCACGCCGAAACGTGAAGCAAGCGAAAGCTTCTCCTGCACCGTATCGCTTTTATGCAGCTCGTCACTCCTGTCTTCCTTATCGCTGAAATTCTCACGCACCAGATGTCTTCTATTGGAAGTTGCATAGATAAGTACATTTTCCGGTTTCTTTTCCAGACCGCCCTCTATAACTGCTTTTAAATATTTGTATTCTGTCTCAAAATTCTCAAAACTCAAGTCATCCATATAAATAATAAATTTGTAATTACGATTCTTAATCTGTGCTATAACATCATTCAAATCATTGAATTGATGTTTATATATCTCGATTATACGCAGACCCCTGTCATAATATTCATTGGCAATTGCTTTAATGCTTGATGACTTTCCTGTTCCCGCATCGCCAAACAACAGACAATTATTAGCCTTTCTCCCGCTCACAAAAGCTTCCGTATTATCAATCAGCTTCTTTTTAGGTATTTCATACCCCACCAGATCATCCAGCCGCACATGGGCTATATTCAAGATTGGCTCTATCACCGCTCCGCCTTCTCCATGCCTTACGCGGAATGCCTTGTGCAGACCAAGTTTCCCCACGCCATAATCCTTATAAAATTCCGTAAGCGTATCTTTCATAGCCTGTGCAGTATCATCGCTGTTAAATTTCTCAGCCAGATGACATATCCGGTCTCTTATGCGGGAGTTATATACCTTACTTTCCTGAAAGCTGGCGGTATAGGAAAGCGCCATACTAAACTCCGGCGCAGACATCACATGCATCATATCCGTAAAATCATAGTCGTATAATTCCTTGAAAATCTTTATATCATGCAATGCGAGCTGATTGATTGTACCTGTCACATTTCCTCTTATTTCGCATGCCATACTGTAACCGTTCTCATTATTAACAAGAAGGTTGGTAAGAAACACATGCCAGATATTGCCATAGAAACCATGAGACGCCGCAAACTCCATCAACTTGTGCATACAATCATAAAAAAGTTCTCTGTCAGGCCGCTCCCTATAGTGTGCCATCAGCCCCACCATATCCCTAAGCAGCTCTCCGTGCTCTAAATCTCTGTATAAAAGTAATTCTTCAACTCTCATCTATCTTATCACTATTCCTTTCAATCTGTATATCACATAATATATAGCAGAATCCTTAGTAATTTCCCAGAATCTTCATATTTCTCGCATCGTCACGAATCCCTCGCAGAGCATTTTTTACTGCGCTGTCAGCAAGATTACCGTCAAAGTCAACAAAGAATCTATACTCCCAATTTCTATCTTCTAACGGTCTGCTCTCTATATGAGTCATATTCAGATTATTATATATAAAATGCGAAAGAATATGGTACAATGTGCCGCTTACATGAGGTAGTTCAAAACATATGCTGACTTTGCGTGCATCCTTTAAAAATACTTTCTGGTTAGTAACTATTATAAACCGTGTGGAATTGTTTCTGGAATGGTTTACGCCTTTCTCAAGAATCTCCAGTCCGTAACTCTTCGCCGCCTGTTCACTCGCAATAGCCGCCTGGCTCATATCACCGTCTTCCTTGACTTTCCTTGCCGCAAAGGCATTATTCTGCATGCTGATCTGCTGCCATAATGGGTGTGAATTCAAATATAAAGAACTCTGCATCAATGACTGCGGATGTGAATAAATTGTACGAATCTTCTCCTTATCAGCACCCGGCAGTCCCATCAGGCAATGCTCAATCTTAATTATCTGTTCGCCTACGATATAATTCTCAAACTCTACCAACATGTCATAGATTTCATTAACGATTCCGGCTGTAGAATTCTCAATAGGAAGCACCGCGAAATCAGCGCTGCCTTCCTCAATTGCACTCATAGCCGCCCTAAAGGTATCAACATGAAAGCAGTTGACATCTTCCCCGAAAAATGCGTTCATTGCCATCTGCGAATACGCACCTTCTGCGCCCTGAAAAACCACTCTTGCATTTTCTTTATCCAGTGCATCCACTTCTATGAACGGAAGTTTTCCCAGACAGCCTTTATCCGAAAGCTTCTTATATTGCAGTTTCCGGCTCATAGACATAATCTGCTCAAACAATTCCTGAATTCCTTTAGCATTAAATTCATTATGAGTTAAGCTCTGAACCTTCTGCAGCTTCTGCGCTTCCCTCTCCTTGTCAAAAACGCTTTTACCGTTCTCTATCTTATAATCCGCCACTTGTGAAGATATATCCATACGTTTCTCATACAGCTTCACAATCTGTTCGTCAATCTCATCAATCTGAATTCTCAATTCCCCTAAATCCATATAGCAGTATCCTATCCTCCGTATTCTCTGTTCATCCGCCAGTTATTTCCTTTTTATTTATATTATAACAAAACACACTTGATAGCAAGCAGGTTTAAGATTATACTATATTTACAGAATAAACTAATATGAATTTATAAGGAGACTTTCATATGTCATCTTCGAAGAAAAATATTATTGCAATCGGTACAATAGTTGCCATCTTATTGGTTTTTATGATTTTATCTTTTTTTATCGGTAAAGTCCCTATGAACAGTGTGGATACCGTGGGCAATACCGCAGGTAATCTGAACAATGGCGGTCTTTTTTGTGAATCGGACGGTATAGTGTATTTTGCGAATGCCTATGACAACTATTCACTCTATTCTATGAATCCGGATGAAACTGAAATTAAAAAGCTCGGAGTCAATCAGGTTTCATCTATCAACGCCGGAGGAGATTATCTTTATTATTACATGCAGAGCGGTGCTTCGGGCGGTAAAGGACTCGGTTATATGGGACGTACGGCAGGTATATACCGCAGTAAAAAGGACGGAAAACATGTACAATGTCTGGAAAGAACATATTCCGATATAGTGCAGTTATGCGGAAGCTATCTTTACTATCAGGCTTACAATAATAAGAACGGACTCAGACTCAACAAAATTAAAATCGATAAATCCGACAAGACCACGATTGCCAACTATAGCATAAACCCGGCTTCATATGCGGACGGTATAATTTATTTTCACGGCACACAGGAGAATCATGACCTCTATACACTAAATACTGACAACGATAACATATCCTCCATATGGCAGGCCAACGTCTGGAATCCGGTCTATCTTGACGGTTATATATATTACATGGACCTTTCAAATAATTATGGCTTAAGCCGCTATTCGTTTTATGATAATACTATCGAAATACTGACAAATGACCGCGTGGATTTCTTCAATGTATATGATTATTACATATACTATCAGACAAGCGGCGAAACATCTCCGGCTCTTAAAAGAATGTATATTGACGGCAGTTACTTAGAAACCGTTGCCGAAGGAGTATACGAAAATATAAATATTACATCACAGTATGTATATTTCAACCAATATAACGTACCTGTTCCTGTTTATAAAACCAGCACATTCGGTGGTATAAATGTCACCACCTTTGACTCGGCGATGAGTGCCGCTCTGGAGAACGAAAAATAATGTATCTCCTATTTCATATAAAAACGCAGGCTGCAATGCCTGCGTTTTTTATTCCTTATTATATGACATGCTTTTCTCCTGTTTTCTGCAATTCTTCATATAGCTGTAATACTGTTTTCCCAAGTATAGGATGAATTACATACGGTACAAGCTGAGACAGAGGTTTAAGCACGAAATCTCTATTCTGCATATCCACATGCGGAATCATCAAATCATCTGTATGCATTATCAAATCGTCATAAAAAATAATATCCAAATCCAGAGTCCGCGGTCCCCAATGAATATCACGCTTTCTTCCAGCCGCCTGTTCTATTTCATGAAGTTTCTTTAGAAGTTCTTCCGGAGTATATAACGTTTTTACCATAACCGCGCCGTTTAAAAACTCTTCCTGTTCAACCCCTCCATATGCGGTAGAAAAGACAAGGTCTGATGCCTTAATCAGTCTGCATTTTCCATCTTGTCTGATAGCTTCTATAGCATCCTCAATATATTTTTGTTTATCACCAATATTGGAACCGAGTGCCAGACAAGCCATATGCCATACACGGGTAATCTTAACCGATACCGACTGAAATTCAAGACCGATAGGCGCTTCCGGTTTGCGAACTTCCAATGTAACGCCCTCAACTAAAGGAAATTCCGTCAATATTGCTTCTGCGGTTTTCTCCGCTACCGTCTCAATCAGAT
>CAMWWS010000252.1 GCA_947178085.1 uncultured Lachnospiraceae bacterium
CACGACCTCCGCCGTGACAGGGCGGCGCTCTAACCAGCTGAGCCACCGGGCCATCGTAATTTATTTATATATATTATTAAAAAGTGGACCTTCGGGGACTCGAACCCAGGACCGACCGGTTATGAGCCGGTTGCTCTAACCAACTGAGCTAAAGGTCCATATACTTTCTAACTAAATGACTCCGACGGGAATTGAACCCGTGTTACCGCCGTGAAAGGGCGATGTCTTAACCTCTTGACCACGGAGCCGCATTATTTTTCTGACGGGCAGCCGCTGCGCCCTATCACCTCAGTGATAACCTAACGTACAACATATTACCACAACTGAGCTCATTTAGCAAGGGGTATTTTTGAATTTTTCCGGCACAACAATTCTTTCACCCCATATAAATCCTTGAAAATATACTTAGCTTTTTCTTTCATCTCATTATCAGGCTCAATCATATCCGGCACCATGATGGGAATCATCTCTCCTGCATAAGCCGCCCGGATTCCATTATATGAATCTTCTATGACATAAGCATTTTCCGCCGTCACATCCAGCAGTTCCGCAGCCCTTAAGAAAATATCCGGTTCAGGTTTGCTTTTCTCAACCATGTCTCCGCCGATAATTACATCAAAAAATTCCCTTAAACCCGCATCTTCTATTTGTTTTTCAACAACCACAGTACGGGTAGACGATGCAATTGCAATCCTGTATCCATTCTCCTTCAGACCAATAAGCAATTCCCTTATTCCCGGTTTCATCGGCAGTCGTCCGTTATCATACCTTTCATGGTAGTTCTTTGAGAATTCCGCACAATATTCATCAAAAGGAAAGTCTTCCCCATAATAATCCAGAAAAATCTGCCTCGTTACAACAGAGTTAACGCCAATACATCTTTTATATATCATTTCTATATCTTTAAAATTATATTTAGCAGCCAATTCCAACCAGCAGTTATATACAGCCCTTTCGGAATCAAAAATCACGCCGTCCATATCAAAGATTACAGCCTTTATCGACATTACCGATTCTCCCTTTTTCACTCACTATAACCCACAGCCAACACGGTAAAATTCTTTCCTTCGTCACCCACAGCCATACAAATCTCCAGAACGTGGTATCCGCTCTCATTTTCATCCAACACAAGCGCCTGAATGGAATTATTCCATGCGTCTTGAGTATATCCATTTAACTCGGCAACTTTATTACCATCTATAAATACATCCGCCTTGCCAAAATCATTTGAAGAAGACGTTTTATAATTCACTATAATATTCTTACATTTCAGTTCCACACGGAAAGCATCCCTGACGCTTCCGGCAGTGTGCATCCAGTTGTCAGGGAAAGCAGACTCTCCACCCCTTCTTCCAAATCCATGTACCTGGGTATCCGTTCCGGAAAAACCTCCCGCAGATATCTCTACGCCTCCTGCTCTTTTTGAGGTCAACATGTGCATACTCATGAAATCCGGAGACTTTATGCTATCCGCAGGTAATGCTGCCACTACGCTGCTTTCCGCACTTTCGGCTTCACGTACCAACTCTCCTAGACAATCCGCCATAATCTTGTGTCCATATGTGGTAGGATGATACTCATCCGCAAAAAATTCCTGTTTGGTCATAGTACCGTCTGCAAGAGGTTTCTTAACCGCATCTTTTATACTTGCCATAGGCAGTCCGTAATGCTCTCCCATGGGAATGTATACTTCCTGCATATTCCATTCGTTCTGAGAAACTGAGAATAACAGTATGACCGCCGGCTCGTTGTCCGCTTCCAGAATACTTCGGATCATGCTTTCATATGCCCTTCCGTCCGTAGGTTCCTGATAGTCGTTAATCGCAAACTCCAGAAACACAATATCAGGCTTACGTCCTGCTGCCTCCACCACATCCCTGTCATATCGCATCACGCCCAGCGAAGAGCCTGTGCCGCTCAGTCCTGCATTTATGTATGTTAGTTCTGCATCCGGATATTTTTCCTGTAACCCTGCAACGAAGCTGTCAGAATATGACTCCTCATAGCTTTCTGCAAGAGCGCCTTCCGTAACAGAACCACCTATAAATGCAATCGTTACACTTTCACCGTTTTTCATCTTCTCCAGCACTTTTTCCAATCTTCCGTTAGTGCCGCCGGAAAGAATTGAATCCTTCAGCATCTGCCGATACCATTCGCTTTCTTCCGGTCCATTTGCCTCCATATTGTTATCATCTGTTCCGTCCATATCAAAACTGCCTGTTTCCATATTATCATTTTCTATATACTCAATTTCAACTTCAACGTATTCCATTCTCTCCACAGACTTTCCACATGCACTGAGACTAATAACCAGCCCTGCGCACACCAATGCTGTTTCCAGAATTCTTCTCTTCATCTTATCCTCCGTTCTGCCTCAATTATAAATAAGAACACCACTTTCTTCAAATTTATCTTAATATTACACCTTATTACCTATGCATAGCAAGCAATACTTTGTACTTTCCTGTCATGCATTCCCATCATCCGTTTACCGCCTTAACCTAAACAGGCCTAGCTGCATAAAATATATAAAACCAGTTTGCGAAGGTATTTATGTACTATATAACCTCAACCGACGGAACCAAAATTGCCGTCTACGACTATAACCCACAAGCAAAGCCTGTCATTTTTCTCATCCACGGCTGGCCCCTTTCACACAAAATTTTTGAATATCAGATTAATCTGATTACAGATTGCGGATATCGTGTAGTAGCAATGGATTTAAGAGGCTTCGGTATGTCGGATACACCAGCATGCGGATATACTTACAACCAGATGTCTGCCGATATCTTTCAGATAGTCCGGCAGCTTCGCCTGCAAAAATTTATATTAGTTGGATTTTCCATGGGCGGCGCGATTGCCTTAAGATATATGAGGCGCTTTAAGGGAACCGGCGTATGCAAGCTGATTCTGCTTTCCGCCGCGGCCCCCTGCTTTGCCAGACGTTTCGACTTCCCCTACGGAAAACCCATACATGAAGTCAATGCCCTGATAAGTCTTGCAGAAACCGACAGACCTCAGCTTTGTCAGAACTTCAGCAGGCAGCTTTTTGCCTGTCCGCATTCAGAAGCGGTTATAGACTGGTTTAGAGACATTGCTTTGTCCGCATCAGGAATCGGAACAATAAAAAGCTGTATTGCGCTGCGTGACGAGGATGTGCAAAAGGATTTTTCCCATGTTCATGTTCCCACCTACATCATTCATGGTGATAAAGACCTTATTGTTTCAAAGGAGCTTGCCGAAATTCAGCACCAGAGCATTTGCGACTCAAAGCTCATAACCTTACCGGGAAGCGGACATGGAATTATCTATGATCAGCTTGACAAATTCAATTCAATATTCATGAATTCCATCAGAGATTAAAGATGCATTCCGCAATTTTTATCAACTGTTCTGTCAAAAAATAGGTATAATAAGTTTGTAGATACTATTTGCAATACACATGGGGAACAGGATGGATTATCGGAAACATATAGAAAAAACCATAGATTATATAGAAGAGAATCTGCAATACAAGCTCACTCTGTCAGACTGCGCAAGCGTGAGCGGATATTCTCCATATCACTTTCTTCGCATATTTCGAGATGTGGTGGGATTAACCCCTGCAGATTATATACGAAAACGCAGGATTTCCGAAATTTCCAAGGAGATTATACGAGGAAACCACTGCATATCGAACATTGCGTTCCAATATGGATTCAACTCCAAGGAAAATTTTGTGAGAGCTTTCAAGATGGAGCACCATATTTTACCCTCGGAGTACAAAGAGGCACAGAACAGTCTGAAATTATATGAAAGGTTCCGCTTTGAAGCAAAAGATTTTTCTGTGATTCCACGAATTGTGATAATCCAGTCTTTTTCCCTGACGGTGTACAAATGTGATGAGGACTCAGTTCCAAATTGCTGGAATAAGTACAATGCCAAAGGACTGTCTCAAAAATTATCCGGCGGAAAAGAAGTTCTTGATTATGGTGTGAGCGACTGGAATCATGAAAAAAACAGGCTGGATTATTATATCGGCATTCCATCCGAGTATGCCGCAGGCGATACGCAGGGTACTCAGAAACTATGCATTCCGGGCGGCTTATATGCGATATTTTCCACTCCGGCCGCAACGCAGGACATATTTGTATCCCAGATTCGCAAAACATGGGACTACATCAAAGAATGGTTGGCAAACAGCGCATATATGCGAAAAAGCAGTTACGAATTTGAATGCTATTGTGAAAAGAGCAGACAGTTTTCGGAAGATATCTATATTCCTTTGAAGAGAAAATAAAAGCAGCTGCCGCATGTATTGATGATTAACAAACTCCCCGCAGTTCTACTGCAGGGAGCGTTGCTTCATTAATTCATAAATTTTTCAATTTCATCTTTTGTGGGCATTACACGCAGTGCCCCTTTCTTCGTGGTAATAATAGACGCCGCCGCGTTTGCATATGTCAACATCCGCGTTAATTTTTCCTCATCCAGATTATCAAGACCATATTCCAAAACAGAATTAAGACAACATGCCCCAAAGGTATCTCCCGCCCCTGTGGTTTCAATGGTATTCTCCTGTAAAAACGGAGCCGCTTCTACTCTAAGGTCTTTATAATAAGCGCGGCTTCCATCTCTTCCCATGGACAGCAGAATCAGCGGCACATCATACAGCTCTTTCAGTCGGCGGATTCCGTCGTCAAAGTCTTCCTCCCCTG
>CAMWWS010000253.1 GCA_947178085.1 uncultured Lachnospiraceae bacterium
CTATTCGCCCGATACACGTTAGCCATTCTTCTGCCGGAAAAGCGTTGCCCATGCATGGTCGCATAGCATTAGCCCCATAGCCAGAACATGGAGCGTTAATGAACTGATGTTGAACCTCGGATTTTGAGTCATAGGTGCATCTCCTAACGCTTTTTTTATTCTTAGTATTAACATATTTTTGTGATGTTTACAAGGATGCAGGCGAATAGGGAAATCCGGCTGTGAGCTTGTAAAGAAAACGATTTTTATCTCCGATATAATGAATATGAGTGTGTAAGGATATAAAGGAATTACAGGAAACGGATTTCCAATTTCAAATTCAAGGAGGATTAATGTGATGGCAATTAATGTTAACAATGGTTATGAACAGTTTTACAAGGGAACAGAGCCAATTAAAAATTATGGTTCCGGCGGAAACAGGAAGAATAAACTTGTCCGCTATGAGTTCAATACAACTGATGAGCACGGCAATAAAGTTATGGATAAAATGAGCCGTGAAGAAACTTTGCAGGCAATGAAAGATATTCGCTCACAGTATGGCGATGATGTGATTTTGGAGTTTTCCGGAGACGGAATGGCTGCACTGGTAGAGAGCAAGAAAAGCGGTCATGGTGTCGACCTTGATAAAGTTATGGCTGGGACACCGGAACAACAGGTGGTACCGGATGATATGATAACACAGCTCGAAGGTACATACCGGAAGGTTTCACCAAATGATGAAGCCGCTATGCATGTAAGCTGGCATGATACTTTAAAGGAGAAAGCGCCTGATGTATGCAATGAATTCGATGATTTGATGCAGCGGATTCTTGATCATGGTCTTAATCATAGAGATGATGGAGAGAAATTCGGCAAAAAGTTTATAGAGCTGGTCAAAAAAGCGGAAAAAGCTATTTCAACATATGATGCAAAAAATCAAGGTTCTGAGGATATGGGGATACATAATGGTAAGATTATAATATCGTCTGAATCGTTGGAGTATATGTCGCATGTTGATGAACGGAAAGCGGCGCAACGGGCAGAGCGGGAAAGGCTGGAGGCGGAAAATCCATGGAGTCCTTTTGATTATATGGGAGATTTGAGCAAAAAAGAACCGACACAATATCAGGTTTTTAGTAAATTCCTTCATAATAAAGGTTTTTTTAATGGTATGGACGATAAACAGGCAGGGAAAATGGAGGATATGCTTAAGAATATTACTTCCGGCATGGATAGTATAAATAGACTTACAGATGCAGAGCGTTCTTATTCTGCGCTCTCTCATGAAGCGGCAAAACTTGATTTGATTTCTTCGGTTAACGCGCTGAATTATTTTGCGGATACTTATTTATCAAAGGATATACGGGATTCATTTAAGAATCTGATTAAAGAATATGAGAACTATAATAGCAAGATAGTTGCAAATCACAAAAACAGTGCAGATTTATACAGTGAAGCAATGGCGAATATTCCCGCACCGAATGCAACTAATGTGAGCGCAGATGTGCGGCAGTCTCAGGAACGTACAAAAGCGTATCAGCAGATTGGCAGAGTAAAGCATACAGAGCAGGAGGAAAAAGGGTTAAAAGAAGATTATCAGGCACTCTTTGATAAACTGATGAATAAGCAGGACAGCGCAAAAAATATTTTTGACAGCCTACAGAACCTGCTTGTAAATTATTCGTCAGGCGGCAGTGAAAATAACGCTGTGATTAATTTGTTAAATGCCAATAATGCAGGAAGTATAAATAGAATGTTCCAATACTGGTCGGTAATGCTTTAAGCATATACAATTGAAATGGCACCTGAGTTGAGGCTCAGGTGCCATTTTAGATTTTTTATAATATTTAAGAATATGTATTGACAAATAATATTATATGACGTATAGTATCAGTGACAACAATATTATACATCATATAATATTATATTTTATTATAATATTTTAACAGGGAGTTTTAAAAATTGGAAGCAGGTTTAAGGTATGAAATATGTCAGAAGAGGAAGAGGAGGATATCGCATGGTTTTCAATACAGGCGCCGCACTGTTGGACGCAATTGTCCTTGCGGTCGTATCGAGTGAGACGGAAGGCACTTACGGATACAAAATAACACAGGAAGTACGTCAGGTTATAGAAATTTCCGAGTCAACACTATATCCTGTGCTTCGCAGGCTTCAGAAAGATGAATGTCTGGAAGTATATGACATGGAGTGTGCAGGACGAAACAGACGGTACTATAAAGTGACGGAAAAAGGACGTGCACAGTTGAATTTGTACATTAGCGAATGGCATCGATACTCTGCCAAGTTAAACAGTATTTTTGAGGGAGGATTAAAGGGATGAATAGAGCGGATTTCATGAAGAATCTGTCGGAATTGCTTGCAGATGTGCCGCCGACGGAAAGGGAAGAGGCGATACAGTATTATAATGATTATTTTGATGATGCAGGCGAGGAGAATGAGCAAAGCGTAATCGCATCGCTCGGTACGCCGCAGCAGCTGGCGGATACAATCAGAGCGGGACTGGCGGATGGAGGAAATTCAGGAGAATTTACTGAAAAAGGATTTTCTGGATATGAGCCGAAGAAAAGCAATGAAGTGATGAACTTGAATAATGCTGATGAAAATGGAGGCAGCAGCAACCAGAATTCGTATAACGGACAGAATAACAGCAGCAGTCATGGTTACTATAGTAATCAGAATACATACGATAATCAGAGTTATAACAACAATCAGGGCTATAATAGCAATCAGAGTTATAACAACAACCAGAATTCATACAACAGCCGTAATACCTATGACAAACAGGGCGGCACGGCAGCGAAGCCGTATAAAAAGCAGATGTCAAGCGGTACGATTGTTTTGATTGTTATTTTATGTATTCTTGCCTCTCCGATATTACTTGGTGTAGGCGGAGGACTGTTAGGAGCTGTAATCGGTATTTTCGGTGGTCTGTTTGGAATCGTCATAGGATTCGGAGCAGCCGCAGTTGCATTGATAGCTGTGGGCGTGTGCCTGTTTGTATATGGAATTGTGCTTACATTTGGAATACCGCTCGCCGGTCTGTGTCTGATAGGTGCAGGTATGATATGCATGGCTATAGGTTTGTTTTGCCTGTGGCTTACCGTTCTGGTTTGCGGAGGATTAATACCGGTGATAGCAAAGGGCATAGCTAAATTATTCAATAGTATTTTTAATAAAGGAGGCAGATAAGCATGAAAAAGTTTACTAAGTGGTGTTTGGTTACGGCGTTGACAATGTTCGTACTGGGTTGTGCTTTCTGTGGTATTTTCGGTACTTTGGGCGGCTTTGTGCAGGTTCACAATCTGGATGGACGTTTCAGCAGAATTTATAATTGGGGCTGGAAAGGGATAAGATGGGGATTTGGATTGGGAGATAACGGATTAAGGTTTGACTTTTTTAATGATGATGACTGGCAGGATGATTACGGACTTCCGAATATCGCTTCAATATCCGATATGGAGCGGACCGGTTATACGGCGTCAGACATTACGGATATTGATATAGATTTAGGATCAGTTTATCTGGTAATAGAAGAGTCGGAAGATGACCATATCTGGATTAAAAATGATTCCTCTGTTAAGACGATAAAATACGTTGTTGAAAACGGCGTATTCAGACTTTATGGTGGGAATAAAGGATTGATCGGCAACAATAAGTATAAAGGCAATGTGTATCTGCGTCTGCCAAAAGGAATGAATCTGAATTCAATTGAAATTGAGATAGACGCAGGTAAACTGGACCATATCAGTCTGGAAGCCGATACGATTGATTTGTCATCAGGCGCGGGCGAATTCAGTATGGACGGTCTTAAAGCTATAGCTATTTTCATAAGCGTTGGAGCAGGAGATATGGATATTGACAGTATCGTTGCGGATACAGTCGGTATAGCAGTTGGCGCAGGAAATGTTGATGCCAAAAATGTTGAAGTGGAACATATCGATCTGGAAGTCGGTATGGGCAGTATAAGCATACAGGGTAAAATAAACGGAGATATGAATGCCGACTGCGCTATGGGAAATATAACCCTGAAACTGCAGGGAAAAGAGTCGGATCATAATTATGATCTTGAATGTGCTATGGGAAATGTAAAAATAGGTAAAAATGAGTACAGTGGTATAGCTGCTGAACGTTCCATTGATAATGGCAGCAGCAGTGATTTTGACATAGACTGTGCCGCAGGAAATATAACGATTGAGTTCGAGTGATATTAGATTGAGCTCGAGTGATATCAGATGATATTGACAGCGCGAAGCAGTCTGTATATGAAATTCCGGTTTTGCCGTATGTGGAGAGGTAAAGAAGCATGAAAAAAAATAGAGTCGTATACTTAATGCTTATATTATGTTTTTTTATAGTTGGAATGCGCCATTTCTTTTCATATGCAGAATCGGATTCGGTTGATTATGAAGGTATAGATGCTCAGATTGCGGAAGATGTAAAAAAGTACCATATTCCTGGCATGGCAATAATGGTTGTTGATAAAGATAATATTTTATTTTCCAATACTTATGGAAATTGCAGGGATATAGATACGCCATTTATAATAGGTTCCATGAGTAAATCATTTACGGCTGTTGCAATCATGCAGTTTGTTGAAGACGGAAAAATCAACTTGGATGATTCTATTTCAACAAACCAAGGTCAGGTTAAACAAAAAAACAACCCACCAAACAAGAAA
>CAMWWS010000254.1 GCA_947178085.1 uncultured Lachnospiraceae bacterium
ACTGTATCTTTTGCGATACGAACTATACTGGATAATTTTGACTTCCAGGTGGATAGTTATATATCAGATAATCTGAAGCAGGTAACAGATTACAAAAGAACAGTAAAAGCATTAAGGGCGCGTTATCTAAATTCTTCGAGAGACTTAATTAAGATATCATCTATACAGGAAAGGCTTGTACCTTTTGATGAAAGAATAATAGTACTGTGTGGCTCAAACAATTGTCCTAAAGAGAGATTGGATGAGCTAAATTATAAAACAGATATAAATTTATTTCAGATATTTGATTGGGAAAATGATAACTTTACAAAAGCTGTCCAAGAAAAGAAGTTCATGGAATTAAAAGAAATTCAAAATGTAGAAAAGGAAATGCTTTACATTTTTGATAAGTTTTGTTTGGATAGAGGATTAAGATACTGGGTGTGTGGCGGAACACTGCTTGGAACAATACGACACAAAGGATTTATACCATGGGATGATGATATTGATGTATTTATGCCGTGGAAAGACTATTTGGAATTTATGGACACATATACATGTGATGACGATTATAGCTTAATTGTGCCACACAAAACAGATAGGAAGAATTATAATGATATTTTTGCAAAAATGGGTGATAATCGAACTATTGTCCGGGAAAATGGCGGTTATATCAGGAAAATCCATCCGGTTGCAATAGACATATTTCCATTAATTGGTATACCCAAAGAGAAACAATTGTTTTTTTCAGAATATAAAGAGCTGGATAAAACAATAATAGAGGATTTTTATGCATGTAATGGTGAATTGGAAGTATATAATAAATGGTATTCTGCACAGCAGAAATTTTTAGATAGGTGTGATTTTGACCAGTCAGAATATGTAGGAGTTGTGGCAACAGCCTACGGAGAGAGAGATTGCACAACCAGAACAGTTTATAATGAAACTATTCGAATGCCTTTTGAAGATATAGAAGTAAATGTACCGATAGGATATAAAGAATATTTAGACAATCTGTATGGAAAAGGGTGGATGGAGCTTCCTGACGAGAGTAAACGAAACTCTCATCATAATATGGAAGCGTATTGGCTGTAAAATACATATTATGGAGGAGTAGATTGATGGCAAAGGTTTCAGTTATAGTGCCGGTTTATAATGTTGAAACGTATCTGCCGCAATGTCTTGACAGTATTCTTGCTCAAACATTGCAAGATATAGAGATAATTTGTGTGGATGACGGTTCTACAGACAATAGTGGAAAGATTTTAGATTGTTATGCTGTGAAGGATGAACGTGTGAAAGTGATTCATAGAGAAAATGCCGGATACGGAGCAGCTATGAATCTGGGGATTGATGCAGCGCGAGGTGAATATATCGGAATCGTAGAAAGCGATGATTGTATAAAAGCTGAAATGTATCAAACTTTGTATAACGATGCTGTTAAAGACGATTTAGATTTGATTAAATCAGATGTTGTTTATTGGCTGGAAAACGTTAAATACACAAGGGAAGGTCATTGCCAATGGTTAGACAGTTATTATGATCGTGTATTGTATGATGAGGATAGAAACATATTTTTTGATTTTTTCATGAATATATGGACGGGGATTTATAAAAGAGATTTTCTGATTGAGCATAATATTAGGTTTCATGAGACCCCGGGAGCTTCTTATCAGGATAATGGTTTTTGGATTCAAACGCTTTTATATTGCCAAAAAGCGAAATGGATTAGTAAGGCGTTTTATTTATACAGACAAGATAACCCTTGTGCATCTGTAAAAAGCCCGGATAAAATCTTAGCGATGTCAAATGAATATGAGTTTGTAGCAAAGATTTTTTATGATAGAAAAGATTATCATTTATTACCATATTGCTATTATTATAAGTTGTATAGGCATAGGGGAACGCTTATGCGTATCGCGGATGAGCATAAGCGGGAGTTTTGTAACCAAATTAAGAAGGATTATTTGCAGTTTAAGTGTTTCTTGAAGGGTAACAGTTATTTAGATAACCTGTTCCATGAAATTACAATAAATCCGGATAAAGTATGTGCAAAAGTTATTCAGGAGAAACAGAGTATAATAAATAAACTTGATCTTGCAGAAAAAATTATTATATATGGAGCAGGTATGCGGGGTGACATTGTATTCCGTGGATTGTATAATGAAGGATACAATGATAAACTGTGTTGCTTTGCCGTATCACAGCTATCAAATGATATGGTGATAGCAGGTAAGAAGGTTATCAGTATAGAAGATGCTCATCAGCTGTATCCGAATGCACTTATAATCGTTGCTGTTGTTCGCGGCAGTGGAATGTATAATCAAATGGTTCAAAAACTGACCGAATTGGAAATCAGTAACTATATGGATGGTTCTGATATAGAAAAAAATTTTTATATATTATAAAAAGCCAGTATATTTAATTAATATGGTTTAGGAAGGTATGGTTTTTATATGAACATAGCAATGATTATAGCCGGCGGCAAAGGAGCCCGTATGAATCAGGACATACCGAAGCAGTTCTTAAGCATTCAGGATCGTCCTGTTATTGTTTATACATTGCAGGCGTTTCAGAAACATCCGGAGATTGACGCTATATCAGTTGTATGCATTGACGGGTGGCAGGAGATTCTGTGGGCATATGCACGTCAATTTAATATTACAAAAATGAAATGGGTGACAGCAGGAGGGGAGAACGGTCAGCAATCAATATATAATGGACTGACTGAATTGAAAAAGCACTGTGACATGTCTGATCTGGTGCTGATTCATGATGCAATCAGACCCAATGTGTCACAGGAGATTATATCAAACTGTATTGCTGAATGCAGGCTGCACGGCTCTGCCATTACGGTTATTCCCTGTGCTGAGGCGATGCTGCTTCGCGATGATGACCCGAACAGTTCCTGTGAAGTTATTTCAAGGGATTCACTGGCCAGGACCCAGACGCCGCAGGCATTTTCCCTACAGAAACTATTGTGGGCACACGAAGAAGCCGGAAAGAAAGGAATCTGTAATTCCACAGCTTCATGTACGCTGATGGTAGAACTTGGAGAAAAGGTTTATTTTTGTCCCGGTTCGGAAAAGAACATTAAAATCACAACAACGGAAGATATAGAAATTTTTAAGGCTTTGCTCATGGCAAAAAAGGATGATTGGCTGAAATAGCATCATTTGCATGCTGATAGAAAGGTACGGTTATTAATATGTATCTTCAGGACGAAATATATAGAAATGATTTAAAAACCGCACTATATAGTGTTGTTGATATCACTAAAATATATCATAAAAGTATTCTTATTACCGGTGCAACCGGATTAATAGGTTCTTTTGCTGCGGACATGCTGTTATATGCAAACAGAATGGAAAATGCAGGAATTGAAATTTATCTTCTTGCGCGTGACGAAAAGAGGTTGAAGGAACGGTTTGCATCGAATAAGGATGAAAGTCATCTGCACTTTATCATTCAGGATATCGTGAATCCATTGGAGCTGACTGCTCCGGTTGATTATATTATACATGCAGCCGGTGACGGTTTTCCGGCAGCATTCAGAGAGCATCCGGTGGAAACAATGACGCCGGCTTTGTTTGGAACTTATCAATTATTACAATATGCCGGAAAAAATGCTCTGCAAAAATTTTTATATATCTCAAGCGGGGAGGTATATGGAAAATCCGTAGGTACGGAACATGCATTTACAGAAGAGGAGTCAGGATATTTGGACAGCATGAATGTACGTTCATGTTATCCTATGGCAAAGCGCTGTGCGGAAACATTATGCGCTTCTTTTGGAGAGCAGTACCATATTCCGGTTGTGGTAGTGCGTCCGAGCCATGTTTACGGGGCGTGTACTTCAGTACATGATAATCGTGCGACAGTACAGTTTTTGAATGAAGCGGCAGCAGGGAAAGATATAATTATGCACAGTGATGGCAGACAGATGCGCAGCTATACTTATGTGGCGGACTGCGTATCCGGTATATTTACTGCTATGCTTAACGGCACAAATGGAGAGGCGTATAATATTGCGAATACCGATTCAAGGGTGACAATAGCGGAATTTGCAGATATTCTTGCGAATAAAGCTGATGTGGATTGTATAATTAAAACGCCTAATGAAAGTGAACGTAAGGAACATACGCCTATAGAGTATGCAGTACTTGATGCCTCAAAGCTGGAACTGCTTGGCTGGAGAGGAAAGTATGATATTGATAAGGGAATTGAAAATATGCTGGCTATAAAAAAACAGAGTTTTAGAATTGACTAAATTAATTTATTATGCGAGGTATCAATATGAACGCAGACGAAATTATCAGGGATTTACCCAATGCCCTGATTAATTGGTATAATTTTCAAAATGTTTTACTGTTAATTCATAGTGCCATTATACCACAAAAACTGTTATTGTCAAGGAGTTTTTATGTTTTCAAAGGAACAATTTGGTCAACGGGTCCAGGAAATCCGAAAACTGCATAATGAGACACAGAAGGACCTGGGTGATATTATTGGCACACGGCAAACTAATGTTAGTGATATGGAGAGTGGACGGCGGGCTACAACGGCGGAAAATATCGCCAAAATCTGCCGCCATTACCCCGTTTCCGCCGATGATCTGCTTGGTTTGTCCGACGATATGCACGGCGGGTGGAAGCGGTGGACAGAGGAAGACCCCCCCGATTAAA
>CAMWWS010000255.1 GCA_947178085.1 uncultured Lachnospiraceae bacterium
CAAATGGTTATTGATCGCCTGTGTTTGTGAGCAATAATTAATCACGTTATATATATTAAGAAACAATTAATAAATACGGCGATTATGGAGGTATACGACAATGAAAGAATTAGAGCCAAGAATCACAGAGAATGGAATTGATTATGTTTTGATTGGAGATTACTACTACCCTGACTTGAAACTGCCAAAGGACGAAGAACCACATTATGGCAAATATGGCAGCATGAGGTTGAACTATATAAAAGAATACAAAAAAGGCTTATATAGCTCGCCTCGCATGGAAGGCAGACTTATAAGCCACTTAAATGAAATAGATAATGTCGCTAATAGTCAGATGGAACTATTAGAACGTCAAATGATGAAGCGGCAGGGGATTACGGAAGATATGAAGTCGGAAGACTGGATCGGCTGGCTTGGTGCCGTCAATAATATCCGCAATACTGCGGAAAAAATAGTTTGTAACGAATTGATATATCAATAATTATTTATGTGGGCAGATGTGCGTAATCTGTCCACATTTATTTTATAAAAATGTCTAATATTATACTTTTTTATTAGTTTTTATGATAGAATATCGATATTAACCTTTTTCGATTCACAAATGATGTTTCATAACTATCTGAAAGACATACCCATATGTGGCTTTAGGAAAGCGCTTATAGAACTATTTAGAATGCTTGATACAAAAGCGAAAAACAGAGATAAATACTTGGCAAAAAGAAATCCGCATATTGCAATTTTTCCATATGTAAATGGAAGACTATTTACGGATAAAGCAACAGAGTTTGATACAAAGGCAGGGAATCATTAAAAAGTTTAGACAAGTACAATGTTTTTTATGTATGTTAAAATATCTCTTCTTGATACAAGACAGAAGTTGTGAATTTCATGAAAGTGTAGCAGTGGCAAATAAATGAAAATTAACGGAGGTGCAGCATGGCTATACCAAAGATTGCAAAACAAGATATCATCAATGCCTTAAAGTACATTGATGAAAACGGTGTGCCTTTCCATAACCAGAGTACAAAATATGAACTCGTAACCGAGGATGAGAAACGGTATCCACCAAAATACGTGGTGGCAGTTGCTGGTCATATAGCAAACGGTACGGATATTTCTACAGATGGATTTAATGCCGTGGAAGCAAAAAGTTATCTGGAAGGTCAGAATTTTATCATTGAAACCAAACAGCAGGAGAAGTTTGAATTGTCTGTTACTGCTGAAAGCGTGGAATCCACAGATGAGCGTTTCACAATGGATAACTTGAGTCTTGGAGACCGCTATAAACCTCTTGACGTGTATTTCAAAAAAGCAAATGGCGATGTTATCAAACGCTCCTATAGCAAGGGTGAAAGAAGAAACTCAAATCAGACCATGCCACGCATTGCCTGCCAGATATTTGAAAAGCAACTTGCGGGTCTGTCTGTTGAAGACAAGGAGAGTTTTCCTACCTGCAAATATAATCCGAATAGCGATATGGTCAGAGGCATCTTTGCGAGTGTCGATGAATTTAAGAAGCATCATAACACCATAGAGTATCTGACATACAGCTATGATAATGGCAGGCAATTTGTTATCTATTGCTGGAATATCTTCTCCACGATTATTTTCGTTCAGGAGTGTTTAAAGCGTTTTGGAGAACCAGGTGATCAATTCATTCTAACCTATCGTGAAAAGGATGAAAAAGAAATCGAAACGTCAGAGAGTGCGGCGGCTGCCCAAGAGGAACTTGTCCAGCAGTTTAAAGGCTATAGAAATCCTTTTTCTTCAATGTTAATAGAATCGAAGAATTTGATTTTCAGAGGCGCACCCGGCACCGGAAAGTCATATCTTGCTAAGGAAATTGCAACAGATATTATCAGCAACGGATACTTTGACGATTATACTCTCCTTACCGATGAACAAAAAAAGCAGGTGGAATTTGTGCAGTTCCATCCGAGTTACGATTACTCTGATTTCGTAGAAGGCTTGAGACCGAAAGTAAATGACGATGGGACTATGGGCTTTGAACTGCAAGATGGTATTTTCAAGAAGTTTGTAACCCGTGCTAGAAAAAACTATGAAGACTCTCAGAAGCCAAAAGAAATCATTGAACGGGAGGTAATGGTTCAAGACTCTATTGATGCATTCTTTTCAGAAATTGAATTTGAACAGGATAAATTTACAACAACAAATGGTAGTGAATTTTATATTACAGGGCTTGACGAGCAACATATTGACATTTTTATTCCTAAAAATGAGTCTGTGAATAAGTTGAGATTAAGTATGACCGAAATTCGTTCAATGCTTGAATCAGGAAGAACATTTGAGAAAGTCAGTGATATTACTTCATTTATTGGAATTAAGAATACTCAACAAAGGTTTTCTTATGATCTTGTGCTATATAAAGAAATACTGAAGAGAAAAAAGAAAATGTCCAAATACACGGTAAAGGGTGAGGAGTTAAAAAAATACATCTTTATTATTGATGAGATTAACCGTGGGGAAATTTCAAAAATATTCGGTGAACTGTTTTTTGCAATAGACCCTGGGTATCGTGGCAGAACTGGAGAAATATCCACGCAATATGCCAATCTCCATTCTAATCCGAATGAGAAGTTTTATATCCCTGAAAACGTCTATATCATTGGTACCATGAATGACATTGACCGTTCTGTGGACAGCTTTGACTTTGCCATGCGTCGGCGTTTTCGCTTTGTTGAACTTAAGGCAGACGAACGCCTTGAGATGCTGGCTACCTTGGAAAACGATGAACTTGAAGCTGAAGCTATTAGAAGAATGGCTGCACTTAATAAGGAAATTGCAAGTATCGAGGATTTAAATGAAAATTACCAAATTGGTGCGTCCTATTTCCTGAAGCTGAAGACTCTTGATTTTGACCAGCTTTGGACTGATTATTTGCAGCCGCTTCTGCGAGAATATATTCAAGGAATGTATGACGAAGAAGGGCTTATGAATAGGTTTGCGAAAGCATATGGTTACCGAAAGCCGACCGAAGGTGATGTGAATGAAGCTACTTAAAATCAAGGATAATTCACAACTAAAAAAAGAAACCTTTTCCGATATTGGAAATCTTACAGTCAAAATTGCCGATAAGACTTTAGGACAACTTGAACGTGAAGGCATTTTTGTGTTTCCTGAATTTGTAAAAGAGGCAGAAGACATAACACAGAACCAGATGATAATCCAGAGCGTTAATGATACCTATCGGTCTGGCAATGTAATGGGGTTTCTTGGTTGCGGAGATGAACGGCTTGTTATCGAGTCACGCTTTGGAGGCGAAAAGGAGGATTATTTTTTTCAGTACCTTCTCGACAGGGTTTTAGACTTTCCGAACATTGTAGACTTGAAGACGGATGCCAGCGGGGACAATCGGTTGTTTCAGTTCCTGTTGTTTCTGTTTCCGCATTATCTCAAGACCGCAATGCGAAAAGGCTTATTTAAAAGATATGTACGCCGCAGATATAATGATGGAAATGTAAAGGGAACGATTGATATCGCAAGGCATATTGAGAAGAACACGCCCTTTATCGGAAATGTTGCTTATAGCCAGCGAGAGTTCTCATACAATAATAGCTTGATGGAATTGGTGCGCCATACCATAGAATTTATCAAAAGGAAGCCCTATGGCAACAATTTTCTTGTGAAAGTAAAGGACGAGGTGAAACTTGTTATAGATGCAACGCCAGAATATGAGACATATGACAGACAGAAGATTATTGAACATAACAAAAAGAATGCTGTTCGCCATGCTTATTTTCGGGAGTATATTGCATTGCAAAGGCTATGTATTTTGATTCTGCAGCACCAGAAACATCAAGTTGGTTCTGGTGCAAAGCAAATATACGGCATATTGTTTGACGGCGCATGGTTGTGGGAGGAATATGTTAATTCACTTATTGAGGATGTGTTTTATCATCCAATGAACAAAGAAGGGAAAGGTGCCCAGCGTTTATTTGCCGACAATATCGGTCTGATTTATCCCGATTTTATCAGTCGGAATCATGAAACGAGAATCATAGCAGATGCCAAGTACAAGCCGATTGATCATATTGGAAATCGGGACTATTTGCAAGTGTTGGCATATATGTTTCGATTTGATGCCAAATCAGGTTATTATCTTTATCCGGAAGCAGAAGGCTTGGAAGACTTTATGCTGCGGATGAATCAAGGTTTAACTTATGAAGCAAATGTCATGCCGCGTAAGGACATCAGTATTACTAAGCATGGCTTGAAAATTCCTGTTGATGCATCAGACTATAACGGATTTGTTACGAGAATGAAATTTTGTGAGCAAGAGTTCAAAATGATATTTTCCAATAAAGGATACAACTCTTACATTTTGGAGGAATCACCTAAAATGATTGACTATGAACGCAGAGCTCAAAAGAACGAAAAATACAAAGATGAATTCCGAGGCTGCTTGATAGGCGGTGCTGTTGGTGATGCTTTGGGATATCCGGTAGAATTTCTAAAAGAAAAAGATATTATTGTCCGATACGGCAGGAACGGCATCAGCGAGTACGAATTATCCGAAAATGGAAAGGCTTTGATTTCAGATGATACTCAAATGACCCTATTCACAGCCACAAGCCTTCTCCTTGGCATGACGCGGGGTATGACAAGAG
>CAMWWS010000256.1 GCA_947178085.1 uncultured Lachnospiraceae bacterium
AATGATGATAAGCGCCTCTGCAGTATATGCTATAGTCTGTCTTATAGGCACTTCGACAAACACATGGTCATATGCGCTTCCGATTTTATTTGCATCAATCGCATTTTTAAATATAAGGCTTATCATAGGCGGCAATGTCGTGACTTTGGCAATAACAGCGATTCGTCTTATTATGGCTATAGTAAATGGAAGCAATTCTTCTTTAGAAGGCTTGATACTCGCTGTAATTACTCAGGGTCTTGTAACATTCGCCTCTATTCGTGCTGTAACACTATTGATTCGCTTTAATGAAGAAAATGCAAAAAATATCAGCGAAGCTGCTGTAAAACAGGAAGAAAGCAACAAGAAGATGGCGCTTGTTGCAGAAGAAATCATACAACATTTTGGTGAAGCCATGAATATGATGGAAAATCTAAAGACCAGCATTGACACCAGTCACTTTGCTATGAACAATATTGTAGACAGTACGGAAAGCACAGCTGATGCAATTCAGAATCAGGCGTCAATGTGTTCCGATATTCAGGACAACATGGATACCGCAGAGCATGGAACTAAACGGATGCTTGAGGTTTCCCACAGCACGGTAGCTATGGTTAATGATGGGTCAGAAGTAGTAAGAGAATTGAAGGAACAGGCGAATATCGTTGAAGCAGCAAGCAATATTACCGTGGAAGCCATTGAACGACTCACGACAAAAGTAGAGAAAGTACATGAATTCGTAGGCGCTATATTGAGTATTTCCAATCAGACCAATCTGCTTGCATTAAACGCCTCCATAGAGGCGGCACGCGCCGGAGAAGCAGGAAAGGGATTTGCAGTGGTTGCTGAAGAAATCCGGCAATTATCAGAACAGACCAAGGAGGCTTCCAATAACATTACAAGTATTATTATGGAGTTAAATGAAGATACTAAGAGCGCTAATGAAAGCATTGAAAATTCGGCAGCCTCTGTTTTGAGACAGAATGAACTTATCGAGAATACAAGAGAAAAATTTGAAAAAGTGGATGAAGAAGTTTCTGAACTCGTAGATAACATTAAAAATACAGAGCAGATTATTGAAAGCATTTTAGAATCTACAAGCACTATATCAGACAATATTTCTCAACTGTCTGCAACCAGCGAGGAGGTTGCGGCTTCCTCAACTGAAAGTCTGTCCGCTTCTGCCAATACAGTAAAAGACATGGAAAAAACGAAAGAGATTCTGGAAAGCATCTTTACACTCGCTCAGGATTTAAAACAATCTGTTTAAATTAATTTTTAAAGGTCAGGTCAGGCAGCCTGACCTTTTTTACGCTTTTATTCCGCCATCTTATTAATATAACTTGTCTTATATTTAGAATATATAATCTTCTGACTATGATACAGACCATAGTATCCCGAAAACATATAACTGAGAGCAACAGTCAACAAAAAATACGGCATTCCCGCATAACCAAACAGTTCAAAACATACGAGCAGAGAAGAAATCGGGCAGTTTGTTACACCGCAGAATACTGCTGCCATGCCGGCCGCAGTACAGAGTGCCGGAGAGAAACCAATCAGATTCCCAAACAAGCAGCCAAAAGCCGCTCCTATGCAAAATGACGGGACAATCTCACCGCCCTTATATCCTGCTCCTATAGTAACCGCCGTAAAAACCATTTTTAAAATAAACATTTCCGGAGAAACTTTTCCGTTCATACAATTAGTAATTATATTGATTCCAGACCCGTTATAACGCTGATCCCCTACTAAAAGCGTCAATGCAACAATAATACATCCGCCTGCAACAATCCTTATATATGGATTCTTCAAAAATTTCTTAAGTAAATGCTCTGTCTGATGAAGCAGTAAACAAAATATAATACTTACCAGCGCACAAAGAATCGCCAGCACAGAAATTTTTACAGCTGCACTGATGCTAAACGAAGGAATTGTTTCAAGCAAAAAAAGCTCTGCGTCCGCACCGAAATAATCCGCAATGCCATGCGCTATTAAAGACGCGATAACGCAGGGAACCAGCGCGGAATAATGCATAATACCTACACTCACCACTTCCATAGAAAAGATTGCCGCAGCCATAGGAGTTCCGAAAAGAGCCGAAAATGCAGCGCTCATACCACACATAGTCATAATGTGCCTGTCCTTTTCATCAAAGCGGAACAACATCCCTAACTCATTTCCTATGCTGCCTCCAATCTGCAATGCAGCGCCTTCCCTTCCGGCAGAACCGCCGAACAGATGAGTAATCAATGTAGAAAAGAAAATAAGCGGCGTCATACGCAGCGGCAGCTTATCTCCGGAAGAGATTGAGGATAATACCAAATTGGTTCCGGTATCTTTTTCATCATGAAGCAGTCGATAAGCTCCTACAATCAGAACTCCGCTGACCGGCAGCAGCCAGATAACCCACGGATATTTTGCGCGTGTCTGAGTTACCATCGACATCCCAAAAGAAAAAACAGTGCCTACGCCACCCACTACTATTCCGGAAATAACTGCAAAAGCAATCCACTTCACGGAATCCTTTAAATACTGTAGTCCGACGATAATTCTTTGCTTTATTATTTCCTTCATATGTACATCAAAATCTCCCATTCTTATACATGATTTGTGAATCGTTAATTCATTTGAAATTTTAGCATTTTTTTATAATTAGTACAATAGAGTGCTTCTTTAATTTTGCAACTCAGCCATCCCAGTGTATTTACATCATGTAAAGCATCTCGCATCCGTTTATTATTGCTGTTTAACAAATATTTATTGTTTTTCAATAAATATTTGTTGACAATCGAAACTTGCTATGTTATATTATGGAAAACGATATTACAAAATTACCCTATGGTATGGCATATTTTTTATTTACACGGGAGGTTTTCCATGAAAGACAAACTCACTCTATTTACCAAATATCTTTTAGACTTTATGAACTACTCCGGTATAGTTGTCATTGTAACACTGCCGTTTAGTTTCAGACTCTACGGAAATTACAATACTTACTTTGCCGACAACTATTATTCGCTTCTGGTTGTTTTTTTCCTCGCCGGCATATTTGCCTTACTTATCATTCAGGAGCTGCGCAAAATGTTCCGTACCGTATTGAATGACGACTGCTTCATCAGGGAAAATGTAAAAAGCCTTGAAAGAATGAGCATCTACAGCTTTTTCATCGCAGTAATCATGGCGTGCCAACTTTTTATATATATCGCTCCTTCGGTCCTGATTTTAATTCTGGTATTCGTAATCGCAGGGCTGTTCAGCAAAGTACTTGCGCAGGTATTTGATAAAGCCGTAACTTACAAATTGGAAAATGATCTGACGATTTAGGAGGAACTTATGGCAATAGTAATCAACTTGGATGTTATGATGGCAATACGCAAAAAAAGCCTGACAGAACTGGCAGGCGAAGTGGATATTACGCTCGCCAACTTATCTATCCTGAAAAATAACAAGGCAAAGGCGATACGCTTCTCTACACTCGAAGCAATCTGTAAGGCTCTGAACTGTCAGCCCGGCG
This sequence comes from uncultured Lachnospiraceae bacterium, assembly GCA_947178085.1. The sequence continues at coordinate 3,497 of CAMWWS010000256.1, forward strand.
ACATCATACAGTATGTGGAAGATGAGGAGGACTCCCCGGAAGTATGAAAATATTGTAAGTGACTGGTATTATCTAAAAAGAGTTATCGCTAAAAGTCACCCTGCTTAGGGATACTTTTAAAAAGCATAAAGGAGGTTTTAATATGAATAATCAGCAATTTTCAACAAGTCAACCCATGCAGCCCCTACCCGCTGCAAATAATAACACACAGTTATACGGAAACACATACGATGACCCGTATACAAGCCCCTATGCTCAGGCGTCATCCAATTCTTACGCACAATCGACCCAAAATCTTTATATTAACAGCAGGGTATACTATGAGCAGAATAAAGTAAAAAACGAAACTCCCATGACTAAAAGTATGAAGAGCCAGTTCTCATTCTTCGGGATTGCAAGCGCAATTTATGCCGTTTTCTATGCTTTCTGCCTATATAAGAACGCTTCAGGGATTACCTACCCTTTTTTCGTCGCAGGAACCCTTTGCTATTTCTTCTTCTCTATGAAAAAGCTAGGGGTTCCATTCAAAAAAGACAGCATTTTCTACGTGATTAGTATAATGCTTTTGGGAATCTCCAACTGCTGCACCGCTTCGTCGCAGCTTCTGATTCTGAATAAACTCGGAATTTTCCTGTTGTCATTTGTTCTGATGCTTCATACAATCTATCAAGATAGTTCCTGGGGTCTGCCAAAATATCTCAGTGCGATTTTTCACACGCTTTGCGACTCCTGCGCCTGCATTTTCAGCCCCTTTATCGACATGGCTTCTTTTTTTGCTGCCAAAAAACAGGAAAAAAGCGACAAAAACAGCAAAATAATATATATAATAATCGGTCTTGCGCTTTCCGTACCGGTGCTTGCACTGATGACCGCTCTGCTTTGCAGCGCAGATATTGTATTTCAAAATATGATTTGCAGATTGTTGTCCTTTGATTTTGCGATTGCTGAAATATTCAAGATTGCATTGCTGATTGCAGTTGTTTTTACTGCATCCTATGCCCTGTTGACTGAACTATGCAAGAAGCGCGTAAAAGAAGCAGTTTCAGATAAGAAATTTTTTGAACCCATAATAGCTATCATCATTACCGGAATGCTGTCGATGGTTTACCTGATGTTCAGCATGATAC
>CAMWWS010000257.1 GCA_947178085.1 uncultured Lachnospiraceae bacterium
CTATGTTTTTCTATTTTTACAGGTTTTTCTATTGCTGTATCATAGAAATTAAGGTCATCGTCGTCATCTATTAAGTTCATTTGCTCCTTTAAATTTAAATCTTCGATTTCTTCAGGTATATATGTATCTTTACTAATTCGGCAAATTTCAAAATTTCTTTTGATAAAAAAGGGTTCTGTACTGGTTTTTCCACCTGAAAAATTAGGGATTTCTCCATTTGGATAAACTTCTTTATAAGCCATTCTTCTTATATGCTTTGAGGGATACAATCTACCTTCAAATATCAAATAATATTCTTTTGGCTTAGGATAATTTGGTTTTTCTTTATCAAATTTTCTAATTGCTGCTATTATATGTTCTCTCTTAATATTTTCCCATATTGATTTTCCCATAAAATTTTCCTCATTTTGCAATAAAAGAATGTCTGTTTTTTCAAAACTTTGTTTACACCTTATATAGTATAAAAATAACTTCTAAGCAAATGTAAAAATATTTCGCGTACTTATCATTTTTCCCGATAATCTTCAGAACTGTTATACTTTGTTACATACTTATTATAGCCGTCAGACCTTTTATTTTGTACCCGCTTGTTTGTAAGATGTTTATATGAAACATGAAATTCCTGAACTGAATCTATGTTTCTTGTTTTTTCTTTATTTTTTTTAATTTTGATAAAACTATAGACATATACAAATACAATAAAAATACCAAGTAAAATAAAGACTTTTAACATTAACATCACTCCATATTAGGTTTCTGTAATAATATTGTAATAAATTATAATGCAAATTACAATCATTAAAATATATCTTCTAAATAATATCTTCTAAATAACAACTATTCGTTAAACCTATTAAAATTTTTCATCTTCCTCTCTATTGGCAATATAGCTAAGCAATTAATTAACGCCCTATTTCCAAAACGTAGTAGTACAATATAGACAAAACAAAAGCAGGTGCTCTGCCGCCGTCGGTACTTAGGTGCCGTATTTTGGCACCTTATGTACCGCTACTGGCGGCAATGCAGCGCAAGCGTGCCTGCGTTGATTTGTCTATATTGTACAACGGCCGTCTTGAAACCCTATATCTCAATCACATAATCCGCCCTTTCCAACGTAGACTGCCTATGCGCAATCACAATTGTAGTCCTGTTTTTCATAAGCCTTTCCAGAGCCTCATTGACCAGAAGTTCAGATTTATTATCCAAAGCTGAGGTCGCTTCATCAAGAATGAGTATGGGTGAGTCTTTTAAAATGGCTCTGGCGATTGCAATTCGCTGACGTTGTCCTCCCGATAAGTGACTGCCACGCTCTCCGGCCCTCGTTTCATAACCGTTTTCTAACTGCATGATAAACTCATGTGCATTTGCCATTTTAGCAGCATTTATAATATCCTCTTTGTCTGCGTCTATTCTGCCGTAACGGATATTTTCTTCAATACTTACATCATACAGATATGGCTCTTGCGGAACGAAACCTATCATATCACGGATTTGGCTGAGAGTATACGTCGAGAAATCCTTGCCGTTTACTATTATATTTCCTGATTTAACAGGATAAAATCCCTGTAAAAGTTTCGCAATCGTAGTTTTTCCCTTACCCGATTCACCCTTTATTGCTACACATTTACCTTTTTCTATACTGAGATTAAAGTCATGGAGCACATCCTGCCGTCCGTCATAGGAAAATGTAACATTCTGCATTCGTATTGCTTCGTTTTGTCCTGATTTACTGTTATCTGAATTATTTTGTTCCGTATTTCCTGTCCTATAAGTTTCAGGTTCTTCTTCGCTGTCCAGAAACTCGAATACACGCCTTGCATTCGCAAGATAACTTGCCATAGAAGGAATGTATAAGCCGACTTGAAGCAGATTCCAGCTCATGCTTCCATAAAGAACATAAATAGTGGCCAGAGAGCCTACCGTAGTGATACCTTTACTTACAAAAAATATACCTAAGGCAATAAACACAAGTGAACCCAATAATTCAAATGTTTGATTCAGTCCGTCCAGACATGCTGACATTAAGTTTACTTTGCGGCGTTCCTTCTTAAATCTTTCATTTTCCGAAACATATCTGTCTACCATCAATGATTTTAATTTGTATATTTTTATTTGTTCCATTCCGGAAAGAATATTTGACAATTGTTCTGTAACGGAGGTATTTGTTTTCGACATCTGTCTGCTTACACGCTGCATTGGAGCTATAAACGCTCCATTGGTAATAAACAGCGCCGCGCTTACTCCGAATAAACACAATGTAACCTGCCAGTTGGTCATGAACATGGGTATTAAATAGCAAATTGTCATAATTGCCGGCATAAGGATCCTTCTGAATCTGGAACCATAAATACCAGTAGCCATATCACAGTCATACATAATTTTTGACATAAATTCACCGCTGTGCGTATTCTCATAGTAAGAATAAGGTAACCGCATGGATTTGGAATATATTAATTTCTGAAGATTCGCACCGCCCTTTTTCGCTTCCATAAAATACACATAAAATGATATGGCAGCAATAATAAGTATAGCCAGTCCGAGTAAAAAACACACAATAACCTCAGACCATAAACCCTCGAAAATATTACCCTGACCGTATTTTTCCGCTCTGGTTATTATATTTTTTAATAAAAAAGCAGTAATTGATTCAAATGCCGATAAAGAAACGCTCATTACCAGGATTGCAGACAGGTATTTTATGAATCCTGCTTTCATTAGTTTGAGCAACCGCCACAGTATTTTCAGGTTCATCTGAATATCTGAGCCTTCTTGTCCGCATTGTTCGAGAACTACATCGCTGAATTCCATATCTGCCAGTTCACTCCTTTCTATTCGCCGCCATGAATATATCCGGATTCTTTATTGTATAATGAATAATATTTTTTTTCATGTCTAAAAGCTGCTCATGAGTTCCTTTTTCCACTATTTCTCCGTTATCGAACACATATATTTCATCTGCATCCATAACGGTACTAAGTCTGTGCGCTACGGTTATAACGGTTCTGTCTTCTGATATCCGCTTTAAAGATTTCTGTATCTCCGCTTCCGTTTCCACATCAACAGCCGAAGTCGGCTCATCCAGGAGTAATATTGGTGCGTCCTTTAAAAATGCTCTTGCAATGGACAATCTTTGCTTCTGTCCGCCTGAAAGCCTTGCTCCCCGCTCTCCCACAAGCGTATCGTATCCCTCAGGAAGCTGCATAATGAAATCATGTATATCCGCCTTTTTGCATGCTTCCACGATTTCCTGCATGGTTGCATCTTCTTTACCATAGGATACATTTTCGGCGATTGAAACAGGGAATAGGAAAACATTCTGTGATACCAAGGCTATTTTATCTCTTAAAGCATTTAGATTCCACTCTCTGAAATCATGTCCATATATGCGATAACTGCCTTTCTGCGGATAATAGAAACCGCAAAGGATTTTCATGGCAGTAGATTTTCCGCCTCCGGAATTTCCTACAAATGCTATATTACGGCCTTTTTTAATAGTCATGTTTATATCTTTTAATACATCGTTATTATCCGCATAGTGAAATCCTATATGATTAAGCTCAATTACATTTTCACATCCAATATCAAAATCTAAGTCGCCGTTGGGTTCCTCTTCTTGTCCTAAAACTTCCTGTAGTCTGTCAAGAGACACTATATATTCACGCATACTTAAAATGTAACCCGGTATTTCCCCAAGAGGTTTTGCAATATTGTCAAAAAGTATGACATACGCCAGCATTGAACCGACGCTGATTTTATTCATACCGACTTCATACAGACAGAATAAATAACATACCATCTTAGGAAGCCAGCGCACCATACGGCCTACAAGCTGATTAACTGACGATATTTTGGTGCGAATAACCTCATTATCAAGAATCGCGTCAACTACCCTAAAGATTCTTTGTTTCTGCGCCTCGTACAGATTAAAGCTTTTACCGACGGTAATTCCCTGAATTGCATCCAAAGCCGTATTTTCAAGTTCATCATAAAGATTCCGCCGTATTTTCGATACGTGTCCTGCCTGTATAGTGGTTTTGTTGGCAATCCATAGTAAGACCGGATAACATATTATCGTCACAAGAAAAAGACTGACGCTTTGCAGTCCGATATAGATTCCGACTGTTGTCACGGCAATGATTCCTACAAGCAATTCGGGAAGAGATTCCGAGAACAGCATTTCTATCTGAAAAATGTCAGATACCAGCTTGTTCAGCAATGCCCCTGTTCCCTCTTCGTCAAAATAAGAATACTGTAATTTGACCAACTTGGTCACTATTATATTTCTGATATCAGTCTGCATATTTATTGTAAGGGTATTCTTTGAAAAGCTTTTAACAAATGCCGCAGTTCCGCCTAAAATCATAAATATTATGAGCGGTATCAATAATGCCGTTATGTCCGGCACTTCTCCCGCAAACAACCCGTCAGTAGAATCAGCCATCATATTACTGCTTACAATGGTAATTTCAGTTAATCCGATTGAAACCACTATATATACAAAGCATAAGTACCAATATTTCTTTAATGGACGTAAAATTTCATATTTTTTCAAAGAATCACTTCCTATTTTGTTAAATCATATATTCTTATAATGCATTTTTACTAATATGCTGATA
>CAMWWS010000258.1 GCA_947178085.1 uncultured Lachnospiraceae bacterium
GAATGCCATGGTGAATGAAATACGGGACGCGCTTAAGGGAACTGCGGCGGCAACACTGGCAGCCTACGACCAAAATACGGGGGATTACATAGAAAGCACTAATGGTGATATCTGGAAAGGTGGTTATAATATTTCACATTCCGATAGCCTTGTGGACAAGATAAAAGATAATTCAGGAATGGATGTTACATTTTTTTACGGGAATAAAAGAATTATGACCTCCGCGCTTGATAGGAATGGCAATCGGATTCTAGGTTCCCCGGCGGGAGAAAAGATTGTTGAAAAAGTTCTGCGTGGTGAGGAAGAATATTTCAGTAAAGCAGTTTCTCTTGACGGCGTGCTTACATATGGTTATTATATGCCGGTTTATCAAAATGACACAACGACAAATCCAATCGGCATGATTTTCGTCGGCAGCAATAAAGCAGTTCAGGATGCAGCAATCAATCGGCTGTTGAGACTGGTCGGGATAGCTGTTTTGGTTGTCATGGTACTCTGTATTGCTGTCGCGTCCAGAATTGCGGCGTCTATCAGCAGAAATATACAATCCAGTATCGGCATTGTTAAGACGGTTGCGGAAGGAAAGCTGGATGTGGAGATAGGGGAGAAGATGCTTTCCTATAAAGACGAAACAGGAGAGCTGTCAAGAGCAATGCTTACATTGCGTGATGCGTTAAAATCCACTATTCAGGAAATAGCCGGAAATGCCAATCATTTGTTGGAGGCATCGGAGACTTTGGGAGATGTGGCTGAGCGCACAGGCGGGGCAATGCAGGAAATGACCCAGGCGGTCAACCGTATTTCGGAAAGCTCCACGGAGCAGGCGGAAAATTCAAGAAATACTTCGGAACATATGAGAATCATGGGTTCTGACATTACAGAAACTGCTTCCGAGGTCGGTATGCTGGATACCAACGCTGCTGCAATGCAAAAGTCCAGTGAAAAGGCGGTGGATACACTTGCAAATCTGCGCAGGATTAATGATGAAGTGGAGCGTTCTATTGATGAAATCCGGATGCAGACGAATCGTACGAACGATTCGGTACAGCAGATTTATCAGGCAACAGCCTTTATTACTTCCATAGCAGAAGAAACTAATTTGTTAAGCTTAAATGCGGCGATTGAAGCGGCAAGAGCGGGCGAAAGCGGCAGAGGATTTGCCGTTGTAGCAGACCAGATTCAGAAACTGGCAGACCAGTCCAGCCAGTCCAGTCTCGAGATTGAAGAGACAAGTCGGAAACTGATGGAAGACTCTGCGAAAGCTGTGGAAATCATGCAGCAGATGCAGGGAATCATAACGAGTCAAAGCGAGAGCATGCAGGATACACAGAGCATTGTCAGCGAAGTTTTGGGCGAAATCAATGAATCCATGCACGGTATTGAAATGATTAAGGGAAGTGCTAAGCGTTTGGAGCAGTCTCGTAATGAGGTAGTGCGTGCAGTGGAAGAACTGTCGGAAATTGCACAGGATAACGCTTCCGGAACCCAGCGAACCTATGACGCAACGCAGGAGGCGGCTGGTGCCTTTGAGCAGGTTTCCACAAGTGCGGGAAGACTTCGTGAAATAGCTGATGAACTGGTAAAAAGCATTGAATATTTTAAATTATAATTTTATATCATGACATAAATTTCCTCTTTACACCAGAACATATGTTTGGTACACTGTAATAGCAAACAGTTTTCTGAAAAGAGGTGAAGGGAATGGAAAATCAGATTCATAATGGGACATACCATGATGAGCAGGTGAATATACCAATCCAGCTTTTGTCTGTTACGGACCGTGACGGGAAGATAACTCCGCTGTGGTTCCGGTTGGAGACTAAGGAGCATGAAATAAAAAAGTTCCGGATAGAAGATATCATATCGCGAAGTGAAAAAAATTATGTAGGAATAAGAGAAAAGCAGTTTGTGTGCAGGATAAAACAGGAAGGAATGAGTAAAACACTGGAGATGAGGTATAATACGTCTACCCAGAAATGGCGGATTTTCCAGTTTCTGTGAAATGGGGGCTTATATATTTCATATAGATGCAAACAGTGCGTTTCTTTCATGGAGCGCGGCATACAGGGTGTCAGTATTGGGGGAAAAGACGGATTTGCGCATGATTCCGAGCATTGTAGGCGGGGATCAGGAAAAACGGCATGGAATTGTGCTTGCAAAAAGCGCGCCGGCTAAAAAATATGATATTAAGACCGGCGAAGCTATTGTAACAGCAAGACAGAAATGTCCGGGACTGGTTGTGATACCGCCTGACTATGGTCTGTATGTAAGCGCTTCCAGAGCATTCGTTGACAAGCTTAGACAGTATACGGATCAGGTGATTCAGTACAGTATTGATGAAGCATGGGCTGTATTTGACGGATATGAAAAACTTTACGGGCAGGGCCAGATGGTAAGTTTTGCCCATACGCTGAAAGATGAAATAAAAGAAGAATTGGGCTTTACGGTAAACATCGGAATATCTACAAATTTTCTCTTGTCAAAAATGGCAGGAGATTTTTCAAAACCGGATAAGGTACATACGCTTTTTCCGGAAGAGATAGAAAAAAAGATGTGGCCGCTGCCTGTTTCAGAGCTGTTTTTTGTTGGAAAAGCGACCACGGCAAAATTGCACAAGCTGGGAATTTATACGATTGGGGAGCTGGCGCAGGCGGATGAAGAAATGATCCGAGCGCATTTAAAAATGCCGGGAAAAATCATACAGGAGTATGCAAGGGGAGGAGACTTGCAGCCATATATGTTTACCCATGAGTCAAATAAAGGTTATGGGAACAGCCTGACGGCGCCTGTGGATATTGTAACGGAAGAATATGCCAGGCATCTGATGCTTTCACTTTGTGAGACGGTAGGAATGAGATTACGCAATGACAATGTGAAGGTAAGCGTAATAAGTGTGCATATCACAACCTGTGAATTTCAACATACCAATAAGCAGATGCAGTTACTGACGCCGACTGATGTGACGGAAGAAATATATACGACGGCGTGCCGGATATTCAAAAAACTGTGGGATGGAAAGGCACCTATCAGGCAGATCGGCGTGCATACTTCAAAAGTAGAAAGTGATGCCGGAAGACAGTATAATCTTTTTGACCTGCAGAAATATGACAGGCTGGAAAAATTGAACAGGACTATAGATAAGATCAGGGGAAAGTATGGGGAAGACGCTATATTCAGAGCAGGATTTTTAAGCAGCAATGTTACGCATATGAGTGGAGGCCTGGATAAAGAACGCCGCAGCGGGGTAACATTAGGAATAGATGTTAGTAATGAGCATGTAAGAAATCTATAAAATAAGGATAAAGAGTTATGTGCGGAGTATTTTATATAGATGATGATACAATGAGAGAGATTGAAAAAATTGCAAGAAAGATAGACCAAAAAAAGGCGACGGCAGGTGATGTGCATCCATCACAGCCTGCTCTCACTTTGCGCATAAATCATGGAGAAATAGTTTCGGAAGTATTGAAATGGGGATACGAGGCATACGGGAAGAAAACGACGATTTTTAATGCGAGGTCTGAAACGGTGCGGGAACGCCCGATGTTCAGACGGGATTTTGAAGAACGTCGCTGCCTGATTCCTGCTGTTAAATTTTATGAATGGAGGCAGACGGATACAAAGAAAAAAGAAAAATATGAGTTTTTTGCACCGGATAAGATTCTGTATCTTGCAGGAATATATCATAAAGATCCGGAAGGAGACAGGTTTACGATCCTTACCCGCGCAGCGGAAGGGTGTATGATGGGAATCCATCACCGTATGCCGCTGATTCTGAATAAGAAAGATATGGAAAAATGGTTATTCTCTCAGGCGGAAGCGGTAAAATTACTTGAGAATCATTACATTGAATTGGAAAAAGGCAGAGAGGAAGTATACCGACAGATGGACCTCTCTTCATTTTGCGAATAAGATTTTCATATTTAGAAATATATGGTATAATAAGCTCATGCGCGGCAGAACGATTAGTTCATGGAAGGAAGTGAGTAAATGCAGATCGCAATGGCAGGTTTTCTGTTTCTTTTGTTGGTAATTAACAGTATTATGATTTTTCAGCTCCGTGATATGAAGTGGACGGATATCATAAGGCGCCTTAGAAATATGGCATTTGGAGTGGCGGGGATTATTGTTCCTGAGATGGTTATATTGCTTACAAAGGACAGGCAGATTGCGTATTATGCATTTACATTTTACTACATTGCCTTTGCATGGTATGCAATGATGATTTTCAGGTTTTCTGTCAGCTACGCAGGGTATAAATTATTTAAAGTTTATAAATCGCCTTTGTTTTGGTTTACGGTGATAGAGTCGGTCGCGTTTATCTGGGGCATGTTTTCTGAGAGATTTTTTACAATCACTCATGCCAGATGGTATGATCATATATACTGGATTTGCAGGGCATTTTCCATGTTCTATGTATATGCCATAGTGGGCTATATTACATTGATTGGGGCAGTGGCTGTTCTGATTATTGCGGCGACACAAAGCGCCAGAATATATCGGCTTAAGTATTCGGGCGTTGCAATCATTATTGCAGTGATGGTGGCTTCTCGTATGAATTCACAGATTAGGCATCAGCCTATTCTGGTGCAGGCAGTTTGTTTCGCGTT
>CAMWWS010000259.1 GCA_947178085.1 uncultured Lachnospiraceae bacterium
ATCTTAAGTCCCTGCATATTTTAATCAATTTATACTCTCCCATATATCTATCTTTTATTAGATTGGTGCAATATTTTTATACATTTTAGCCTTAGTCAAGTTTTCCATCCAATAGCGCCATATAGTAATTATAAACATCACCTTTTATATGACGCTTTTTGTAAGTTAATTTCTGAACCAAAGAGATATTTTTTATAATATCCCACCGATCTTTAGAATATTGACTCCCCAGCTCACCAATCAAAACCTGAGCATTCGCACTGTTAAAAAAAGGAATATCCTGAAATATTGCCCGACATGATGAATCTTCATCTATAACTTTAGACATAATAATATGTAAGAGATAATAATCACACAACGCATCCTCATTCTTCCAATACTCATAAAGCATATGTCGTGTCGCATGAATTATCCTGTTATTCTTATCTGCTGCTAACCACCAACTTGACATCTTGATCACTGGTACACTCAATACTGAATTCAACTTAAACATAAACATATCAGACAACATATAGTCCGGAATAATACTAGCGCAAAAAACAGTCGCATCAATCCAACATCCTCCATATGTTGCAAGCAACCCAACCCTAATTATATCAGATAAATGTGTTGCAGAAATAATTCCCTTATCATACTTTTCCCATATATAATCTGGCAGTGTAATATAATCATTTATATTTTGTCCAGTGAGTAAAATTACTCTATAATTCTCCGGCTTATTCTTATATATTGAACTACAGCACTTTTTTATCACTTCAGGAGCATCTTCTAATCCCTGCAGCCACATAAGCCAAATTGTTCGGTTAACCTCCACCTCCGGTTTTCCCATAAGCTCCTCAATACTGTATGTATCTTTAGTCACAAATTTATCCAAAAAATGATAGATCTCACTAAATCTAAGTTCTTGTTCTATAAACTCCCCGTGGATAAATTGTCCAAAATCTTTATTATTACTGCTCATATTCTTCTTTCCTTTTCTAACAGCCCTCTTAATAGCTTTCAAACACAACATCCACTAAACTTACTATCGGGCATTGAACAATGTTGTGCATATCTTCTGCAATCCTGTCATGTTCATGTATCACAGAATTGATTACCACATCAACGTTCGGCAATGAATCTGCGGGCTTCAATACCTTAATCCCTCTGTAATCATCCATCCTTTTTCGATCAATAGCATACATAACAACACAATCTGTATTTTCTAACTCCCTAATGATATGTCTTCCATAAATAGACATCCCATATACAGCAACTTTGCACCATCCGCGTTCCTTTAGAAATCTATCAAGTCGTTTTCCTTCCTGACTTAGAATCAACCATTGATTCATCATATCTAAATATCGTCTATAATCTCCAACAAGCATTAGCAAATTCACCTTTCTATTAACATTTATCTGCCTTAACAGCCCCAGACGTATATATGTTTCATCCAATCAAAAATAAAATATCAATGCCGCTCCTCAACAAATTCATGCTATCTGAAAAGCATCTTACATGATGCGGTTGGTTTCCTATACCTTGCCTTATAATCTTTTTCCCAGACATTATTGATAAAATTCTTCTCCATGATGGCATATAGTGCAAAACAATCCTTTTTTAGTCCTATCGCTTCCAAGAAAGCGTTTCGCGATATTTTATTCTGTAAATATATCATGTATTTTGTATACAGCTGGGAAGCAGCTCTCCAAACAACATATCCATACGGAATCGGGAATTCATACACCCATTCGTTATCGATACAATATACCTTCCCCTCTCTCGTCAATCTCAAATTGGAAAGTATTAAATCAATATTTGTCACTTTCAGACATTTTGCTCCTTTGATATCTACTTCGCCAAACAATCTCATATAATCATCCGTAAGCACAAAATCTTTCAATTCATCTGCATCGGGCATAAAATATGTTTCAAATATTTTTTTCGCCTCGCGCACAAACATTTCCACATCATTTCGATAACAATATAGGGTACTGTCCAGATCCTGTCCCTCAATATACTCTGTTACACATATACCCTGATCTAAATACATATTTGCTGTCTGCAGTTTACGAGGACCTCCGACTTGCTTTGCCGGCATTGTCTCAACATGCCTTTGCGCAGCCACTGTCATCGCTCTCTTTTGTACAATATAATCTGTTTCTTTTTTGCTGATTGTTGTCGAAATAGCATACATCTCTTTGCGAATATTTCTGCTATATTTTGCATAGATGACGTTTTCGGGCAATGAACCACACTCTACCAAAAAGGAATTGGAAAAATATGAAAACATCCCATCCTGGCATATTTGATCTTCTATTGCTGCATCATAAAAATTATAAATTCTGGGCTCACTATAGTCTTCTCTATATGTGCGGATTTCGCCCGGCATCGGAAGACGCTCATCCGTATAAATGGTATCCGGCAGTTTATAATCCGGTACCGGATAGTAAAATTTATATGTACCATATCCTGCTGCCGTAAGAATATCCTCTATTTCCTTATGGGAAAAAGTACGCACCCCCTCGTCGTCCACATAATCATTCAGACCGCTGTACATTTTACCGGTATGATCCTCCTTGGCGCCGTTCCAATACTTGATTCCCATTTTGTTTTCTATTGCAATCAATAATTTTCCATCCGGCTTTAAATAGTCTTTCAAGCGCTTAAGCATACATAAATAGGGATTTGCGCCGCTCAGATAGCGTTCCGCATATTCCCACACGCCGATCAACGTAATATAGTCATATTTTTCTTTTATTTCAATATCCTGAAAATTTCCTAATACTATTTTAATATTGTTACAATTTTTATTCCTATATGCATTAATAAATGAGCGTCTTTCCGACAACTCTATACATGTCACGGAAGACACTTTCCTGCTAAACATTCCTGTCAGTGCACCACATCCTGCACCAATTTCCAGAAGAGAGGAATCCTTTTTGAAGGGATACCAATCAAGAATGTTCTCTCTTATTTTAGAGCAATGATATAACACTGCCCAATTACTGTCCGATGCAAGCAATTCCTGTAATCGATCATTTTGGGCAGCTTCCAACAAAGTATTCTCTATATCGCCATCTGAATAATGTACGTCCGATCTATAATATTGATAGTCTAAAATTACCTCTCCAATTTTTCGTGTTTCCATCCTCTCCTCCGATCTCATAAAATATCCTTTTCCACAATCAAAGTCCTTAATTTTTCTGCTCCGCAAATTCAAGCAACTCATTTAAGGATATTATGCTGCACGCAGTCTTCTCGTTGAGCTGCTGCCTGATATGGTCAAGCGCATAATTTACAGTTATAATGATAATGTCTGCATTAGGCAGTGTATCCTGCAGGCTATATACCGGAAAATCAAATTCTCTGCTCTTATAAATATCCTGATCAATTCCATATGTTATTGTCATGCCATCCCTTTCCAGCTCCATAGCCAGAGAAGTCCCCAGCATTCCCAGCCCGTAAACAGCTATAGTTTCCACTCCCCGCCCTTTTAAACAACGTGAAAGCGCTTTGCCTGAAATCTCAAGTTTCAGCCACCTATCTAGCGTCTTCCAATACTCTCTATATCGCTGCTCTCTACTGACAAGTGATCCATCCGGCTCAACAACATCACCGCCTTTGTTATCATTTACTATTCCTAATAAAACCTCTTCATTTTGTTCCACAAATTTTTGGGCTTCTCTAATGGCTTCCAGATATGCATACCCCCATTCCACATCCGGTTCCAAATACATTCCCTCACCCCACTCATTCCAAGCATTCAAAAAGACAATGTCACTCTTTTTTTTCTCCGCTTTGACTAAAAGGCGAATTAAATAATGCTTAAATTTATCGGGTGTACTCCCGATAAGCGCCATTCCGCGTCTTCCGCGTCTTGGAGTGTCATCATAACCAGTATAACCGCAAGCATAAACGTTAGCATCATATCGTTCGTTATGCAATGTCACATTCCACGCCTCATCAAATCCTACAATATTACCAAGACCATATTCATTATCAAATCGACTGCTTCCGTATTCTGCAAATGCATTCTGCGGCTCATGGCAAAGCTCACCATCCAACAAACAACCCTTTCCGATAAAATAGAGTCCTGGCATTCCCTCCTCTTTCATAAGATCGTTCCAACACTGCATCATCTTATCAAGACAACCAATATCCTCTGGATTATAAATAATAAATAATGGCTTACCATCTTTTTTCAGATATCTGGAATCTTTAAAAAAGGGAAGCAGATAATAGAAATGGGCCTTCCATTCCTCTCTCCCTCCATAGCTTTGTTGTAACAAAATCCCGTCTCCGTCTCTCTTTTGACTATGATCATATATCTCTGACCATTTATTCGCTTCAGAAATATTTGACCATGAACGAACCCACGATTGATTTGCCCAGTAAAAACAAAATGGCATTTTGATATCTTTCCACGCCAATAAATTTTCCGCCGGTCTCTCCAGTATTTTCCTACCATTTTCAAAATAGTAATGGTAAAAGCACATACCATCAATGCCGTACTTATGCATCAGATTTGCCTGATTTTCCATCGTTTCTTTGTTTAATAAATCGTAATATTCTAACGGCTCACGCGGCTGTTTATGCCCCGGAAATAAGGG
>CAMWWS010000260.1 GCA_947178085.1 uncultured Lachnospiraceae bacterium
ATTATGTATTTTTTTAATTCAGTCAATATATTAAAAACATATTTATTTTAATAGAAAATATGATATAAAGCGCTATTTTCGTTTTAGATTGTGCTATTTACGTTTTACATTGACATAATTCTAAACATAATATATAATTTATGTTATATAACCTTAGTTATAAAAAGGAGAGTAGTATGAACAAATCAAAAAAATTATCATTAATTGCAATTATATTTATGACAATATTTTCTTTCGCCGGATTTTTGAAATTATTCAATGAGAATATTGTAAGCCTTTCAAGTATTACATTACTTATCGGAATTGTTGTTTACTTTATTACAAGGGAACCTGAAGAAAAGGATGCCATGAGTCTGAAAACAATTCCGGCCTTATTAAAGAATTGGAAAATTACACTTTTGGTTTTAGTACCGATTGTAGCAGATATCGTATGTTATGTTTTAGCAAAACTGTATGTCCATGAGTTCCTTGAGCATCTTACAGAACGTACAGCTTTTCTGTCTTTTGATAAAATAGTACTAATGGCAATTGAGTTAATTGTTGCCGCATTGGGAGAAGAAATTGCCTGGAGAGGATTTTTCCTGAATCGACTTTCCAAAAAGATAAGTTTCGTCCCTTCCTTATTAATTACATCATGTTTATTTGCTCTTTGCCACTTATCTGCAGGAAGTGTTGTAGTGGTAGTTTATGATTTGACATTTATCGTTATTAATGCCATACTTTATGGACTTGTATATAAGAGAACCAATAACATAATTGTTAGCACGTTGTCCCACTTTTTGTCCAATCTGTTCAGTGTGCTGATTATCCTTTTACCTTTTATAAATCAGTAAATCAGCAATACATATAAATTACCTGTTAAATTCATATTATATGAATAATACTCACAGCCATTCATTCCAGAAGCGTTCTACCCTCTTGGCAATCTGAGATGTCGTGACCACCTCATAATTACTCCATTCGCGCGGAAACAGCTTCTGATATGAAGGCTGCAAAAACCTCTCGTCTAACAGAACGACCACGCCCACGTCATCGGCAGTACGGATAACACGTCCTGCCGCCTGCAATACCTTATTCATACCCGGATATCTGTACGCATAGTCAAATCCGTTCTCTCCCCAGCCATCAAAATACATTTTCAGAATTTCCCTCTCATTGCATACCTGCGGAAGACCCGTTCCAACTATGATAGCCCCAATCAGGCTGTCGTTCTTTAAGTCAATGCCCTCGCTGAATATACCGCCCATAACGCAGAACCCAAGCAGTATCTTTTCCTCATCAATCTCTATGTCCATATGAATGACTTCCGCCAAATCACAATCCTCATTTCCAGTGAAACGGCTTAAGAATTCTTCTCTGGAACGCTCATTCATGTAATCTTCCTGTACTATACACTCCACATGCTCATCTGCAAAATATTCCATGAAGCTTTCATAAACATTTCTGAGAAATGCATGTGAGGGGAAGAAAATCATATAGTTTCCATACCTGTTCTTCACAGTCTCATAGATATACGAAGCAATATTATAATACTCCGCCTTGCCGCGTCTCGTATACTTGCTTGTAACATCGCTTCCTATATATATACCCCGCTTCTCCGGCTTGAATACAGATTTGGCATAAACCTCATAATCTCCCTCTTCGGCTCCGAGTAATGCCTTATAATACATAATCGGAAGCAGAGTGGCAGAAAATAAAATTGTACTGCGTCCTCTCATCATGCACTCTTTCAGATTTTTAGACGGGTTGACACATAACAGCTTCAGCATGAACCGACCGTCATCATTCATCTGTGAATATATTACATAATTCTCATCTACTAAATCATAAATACTTAAAAAATGCGATACTTCGAAATAAAACTCCAGTATATCCTGCCGCACCTGACTCTCTTCATGCTCGTCCATATAATCTTCCATTGCACTTCCCAACCTGCTCAGTGCAACAATAAAAGGTGTTATCGAATCCTCTATACGGTAATCAGGACATTCCTTTTTCAAATTAAGAAGCTCCTTATTACACTTATCAAGCTGTCTCGCTAAGCTGCCGGAATAAGGCAAAACCACGTTTTTCAACTTCAGGAAATCCTCTTTATACAAAATGGCGCTATACATCTCCCGACTGCGCTCTACCAGATTATGCGCCTCATCAATCAGGAACAGATACTCCCCTTTTCTGCTTTCCGCAAAAAATCTTCGCAGATAAACATGAGGATCAAACACATAATTGTAGTCACAAATAACAGCATCTGAAAAAAGACTCATATCCAGACACATTTCAAACGGACAAACCTGATGTTTCGCTGCATATTCCTCTATTTTTTCCCTATGAAAGCTTTCTTCATGTATGAGTAGGTCAAACATGGCGTCGTTTACCCTGTCATAATGCCCTTTTGCATAAGGACATGCCTCAGGATTACATTCCGTTTCATCCATGAAGCAGATTTTCTCCTTAGCCGTCAGTACTACAGTCTTAAACTTCAGCCCCTTGCTGCGCAAAAGCTGAAAAGTATCTTCCGCCACCGTTCTTGTAATAGTTTTCGCCGTCAGATAAAATATTTTTTCTCCAAGCCCCTCTCCTACCGCTTTAACTGCAGGAAACACGGTAGAAAGCGTTTTCCCAACTCCTGTCGGTGCCTCGATAAACAGTTTTCTCCTATGATAGATAGTGCGATATACATAAGAAGCAAGGTCTTTCTGTCCGTCTCTGTATGCATAAGGAAATTCCAGTCCTTTAATGGACTCCTGACACGCCTTTTTCCAATCAAAGCTGTAATCCGCCCACTTCCTGTACTGCCCCATGACCATATCAAACCATTCCTGCAGCTCTGAAAAGGTATAATCATAATGAAAATATCGTATTTCTTCGCTATTAATATCAATAACAGCTGTTTTTTCCATATGACAATACGTCATTCGTACGCGAATAGAGCGCAGATGATTCTGCGCCGCATAAATATAGGCATAACATTTAGCCTGAGCCAGGTGCACAGGGACAGCCTGTTTCATCTTAGCCACATCATGATAGGTTCCCTTAATTTCATCTATGGTCACGGTAATATGGTCAGCCATATCCACCGGAATACTCGTATCGGTAAGCTCCGGTACGGCACTCAATTCTCCTGTCGGTTCAAAAATGATGCCGTCCGCTCTTCCGTCAATGACAATATCATACCGCTCCGTGGGATAACAAAATTTCAGCCCGACTTCGGCATGATAACCTGAGCCCATCCGCTTCTGAATCATCCTGTGAATGCGCCCGCCTTCCTGCATAGCATCCGGCGATGATGAAGTTTTACGGTTGTCGATATCGCCTGAACGTAAGATAAACTCTACCAGACTTCTGACAGAAATCTGAATCTCCATAATGCTGAATTTCCTCTCTTATGTCATAAGAAGTTGGTGATTGCAAAACACACTTTTTCAACCAGTTCATTGTTTTGTTAAGCATACCATACTTTACCGCTCTTTGCTAATAAAAGTTCAATGATACAATATAGACCATTCATTATGAGTCAAACTAGAATTTACCGATTACACCAATCTTTGCATATAAATTTTTTCCACCGAACCCCATGGAGCAGTTTTACAGTCTATTATTTCAAACCCATATTTTTCATATAAGTTTTCATGATCACTTACTATATATACCTTATCAAATCCAATTGACTTAAGATAATCCATCGAATACTGGATTAACTTTTGGCTTAATCTATTTCCTCTGTATTCTTCACCAACAAACAAATAACCAATGTATGGGGTATAGTATACATCAGGAATGCAATCAGTCTTTGCTACCGTACAATATCCACAAATTTTCTTATTATCCAGAGCAATGATAACCCGTTCCCATTCTGTAAAAAGGTTCTTGTCCATATCATCAGCCAATGACTTACCGGCTCCCCATGAACAACTTTTTGCATAATTTCTTACTTTGTTCCACATCTCATCTGACGATGTGATTTTTTTATAATCCATGCTTTGTTTTCCCCCAAGGCTTCCCTTGTATTATTTCATCACAATTTTCCACATATCATCTTCAACAATATATTGAAATTCATTTAAATTATCATCCAACATCACTTGAAGCAGCATATTAAAATCACTTACAAGATTCACATTTGATAATTCATCTTTTTTTATCCAGTGCATATCACCTTCTTCCGAAGAAATGAGTTCCCCTTCATATTCATCCGCGCTAAAAGAAAAACAATATACCTACCACCTTCAATAGGAAATTGTTTTACTCCGCAAAGTCTGGGATTTAAAATTGTCAAGCCTGTTTCCTCTTTTATTTCACGAACTACGGCATCAACAATCGACTCTCAGTTTTCAATATGTCCACCGGGTAAGGTATATCCTTTCCAATCGTCTTTTACCCGATTCTGCAACAAATAAGCATCTTCATTATGTACTAAACATAATACCGTCAGTTCAACATTTTCGGTTCGTGCCATAATCAAATTCCTCTCCTAAATAAGAGGCTCACCCCACCGGAATGAACCTCTCACATTACGATTTCTAATTTTTTACTTCATAATTACACTAGCATGCCACAGCAAATCTCTGCAGGTACTCATCGAAC
>CAMWWS010000261.1 GCA_947178085.1 uncultured Lachnospiraceae bacterium
CATGAGAGGCTCCTGCATCAAGAAACTCAGCCGCATTCTCAGCAGTGATTCCGCCTCCTATTTGTAAGACCTGCGGATAAGCCTCTAATGCCATAAGCGCCTGAGCCTTAGTTTCTTCATAAAATTGGGAATCTTTAGGATTAAGCATAATGATATGCCCATGTTTTATTTTTTTCTCACGATATAAATTTGCATAAAATGCCGCTCCGCTTGAGGCAACAAAATTTTCTACTGCGATGCTGCCCCTGTCTTTGAGGCTGCTGCCCACAATCTGCTTTACTTTTCCATTATGTATATCAATACAAGGTCTGAATTCCATGGGTTTTCTCCGATAAATTTTGAGATTTTTATTATAAAAAATATGCCATAACAGAAGATATTGCCATAACATGTTTAATGTGCCAATACGCTCTGCTGCGAATATTTTATTTTCTATATGACATAATAACATATGAACAGGAATATGCACGATTTCTGTTTTATCATATAAGTAAAGGAGTGAAATTATGAAAAAGATAAAAACATTGTTATTTGCGTCTTTCATGGTTCTTACATTTTCCATGATGACTGCCTGCGGCTTCAATGACAATGCCGCAAACAATAATGGTACAAATAATAACGGTACAAACAATTCAGCCACAGGCACAGGAACAACAAATAATGCAAGTGGCACCAATATGAACGACACTGCTAATGCAAACAATGACAATAATGTCAATTCTGTAACTAACGGCGATAATAATACAAACGGTAATAATTCTATCTTAGGAGATACAGGTAATGCCGTTGATAACGCTGTAAATGATGCCGGAAATGCAATTGGAAACGCGGTTGATGATGTTACAAACGGTGTTGGTAACGCTATAGATGATGTAGTTGGTAATGATAATAACGATACCAATGCTAACAATACCGGAGTTGACAACAATACTACTGTCGATACCGGCAATACTACCGATGTAGGCAGAAACACAACACGTAGCGGTTCTTCAATGGTAGGTACAAACAGCCGTACACGTTCTTCTGTAAACAGAACTACAACAACTTGGTAAAACGCACTATTAAAAAGGAAAAGCTCCATGACGCCGCATTATATATTGCGGCGTCATGGAATTTTATATTCTCTCTACAATACCACCATAACGATATGCCTGCAGTAATTCATTCAATTGATGTATGCTCTCCCTGAGTTCAGCACCAATATCCGTATCAGCGATCTTCTGCCTTGTCGTGCTCGTTTCAAGAATAACTGAATCCGAGAAAATATCAGACTCATTGATTATTGCAGATTCCGTGGATTCAAATGGCTCGTGCGCCACCAGACGCATGCCGTAAGAATTTGCTACCAATGTATAACCGGCAATTCCCGTCTTATCCTGATATGCTTTTGAAAAGCCGCCGTCAATAATAAGCAGCTTACCGCCGCATTTAACCGGTGAATCTCCTTTCTTTAACTCTACCGGAACATGACCGTTTACTATATGGGATTTATTGGCATCCAGACCAAACTCCGCTAAAATCTTATTTATTACATCCTCATTATCCAGAAGCCTGTAATAGCTGTTCTTCGTTTCCGTATGAGCTTCTTTCTCTTCTACAAAATAGCGTTCAAACGTTGCCATTTTATCTTTACCGAAAACCGGAGAATTCGGACCCGCCCATATATACCAGATTATATCCTGTCCTTTAAGTTTCTCCTGTAAATCATGATTTGAATAATATCCCTTTCTGGCATATTTCTCTAACACATCATACAGTGCCTTTCCACTGCATTCCTCGCCATATATGCTGACTTTACTGAAATTTCCTTCATCATCCATAGGCATACAGCCATGATAAAGCAGGTTTGAATTATATACTTTATAAAGGCTGCCTTTGGAAAAAAGAAACTTGACATGCTTCTGAAGCTTCTCACATCTGACGAAAGCATGACGCAGACGTTCCATTAACTGTTCTTCCTCTTTAGTCAGTTCATACGGACGTTCCCTGTTAACAGTCGGGAAATCCGTATCCTTCATATGGTATTCTTTCCCTTCGATAACAACTGTTTTTTTATCATAATCAATATGGTCAAGAAGAAGTCTGTCATTCATTCCGAAGTCCGGACGGCGCATAATAAGCTGCCCTTCCAATTTGAACTGAAGAATCGCGATTGCCTTATGCATTTTCATATCAAGACTTAAGTCTTTGGTATCATAATCGGTATTATATTTAATGGCAAAAGCATCGCAGTTTGTATCTTTATATACTTCCATAGCAAAAGTTGCAAGCGGAATTAAGTTGATGCCGTATCCTTCTTCAAGAGTAGCCAGATTCCCGTATCTTGCCGCCATCCTTATTACATTCGCTATGCAGGCAAGATGACCGCTCGCTGCACCCATCCAGACAATATCATGGTTGCCCCACTGTACGTCAACAGAATGGTACTGTCTTAAGGTATCCATAATAATATGCGGTCCCGGCCCTCTGTCATAAATATCTCCTACAATATGCAGATGGTCAACTACCAGACTCTGTATCAGATTACTGAGCGCAACTATGAACTCCGATGCCCTGCCTATGCGGATAATTGTATGGATTATCTCATTATAATACGCTTCCTTATCCTGAATCTCCGCTTTTTCCGTAATCAATTCCTCTATTACATAGGAGAAATCAGGCGGCAGCGCTTTTCTGACTTTGGAACGGGTATACTTGGAAGAAACCCTTTTCGTAATCTGTACCAGTCTGTGAAGCGTAATTTTATACCAGTCCTCAATACTGTTCTCGTCTTCCTCACGCAGCACGATTTCCAGCTTTTCCTCCGGATAATAAATTAATGTGGCAAGACTTTTTTTATCCTTATTACTGAGGGTATTACCGAATTCCTCATCTATCTTACGCCGTACAGAGCCGGAACCGTTTTTCAATATATGTTTAAACTGCTCATATTCTCCATGAATATCGGTCATGAAGTGCTCAGTACCTTTAGGAAGACTTAAGATTGCCTGTAAGTTAATAATCTCCGTTGATGCAGCCGCTATCGTCGGATACTGCTTCGCCAGACTTTTTAAATACTTCTGTTCTAATTCATCCATATCAAATACTCCATTCTTACTCAAGCCCGGATTCATATATCCAGACTATATCCTCTCCGTATTTCCGATAACATCACTCATATCATACAACCCCGCAGTTTTTCCTTTAAGGAATTTTGCCGCCTGAATTGCGCCTTTTCCAAAAACGGCTTTGGAATAAGCTCTGTGGGAGAAGGTAATCACTTCGTCTGTTCCTGCAAAGATTACATCATGGTCACCCACGATGGTTCCGCCTCTGACAGCGCTGATACCGATTTCATTCCGGCTTCTTTTCTCTCTTTTTCCGCTTCTGTCATAGACATACTGACAATCTCCGTCAAGTTCTTCCTTTATGGAATCAGCCAATGCCAATGCCGTACCGCTTGGCGCGTCTAATTTCTGGTTGTGATGTTTCTCTACTATTTCCACATCAAATCCGGCGGGTGATAGTATGGAAGCCGCATCTTTCAATATTTTCAATAACATATTGATACCTAAAGACATATTTGCGGATTTAAGAACCGCAGTCTTCTCTGAAGTTTCCTTCACCTTAGTAAGCTGTTTATCAGAAAGCCCCGTAGTGCATAATACGCACGGCAGTTTTTTCTCCACACAATAGTCGAGCAGCGCATCGACTGCCGACGCGGTACTGAAATCAATGACGGCGTCAGCCTCTACGTCGCACTTACTGATTTCCGTAAATACCGGATAGCTGTTTTTTCCTTCATCATACGCGTCTATTCCGGCTACAGTCTCTATCTCATCATCAGCTGCAATCAGACTGCTCAGAGTCTGACCCATCTTTCCGTTGCAGCCGTGCAAAATCACTCTTACCATCTTATCCTCGTCCTTTCTATAAAATACCGTAATTCTTCATAGCGCTGCGAAGCTTCTCGACATTAGCATCTTCCATTTTGCTAAGAGGCCGTCTTGTCGGTCCTACTTCTTTACCCATCAGATTCAGGGCTTCTTTTACCGGAATCGGATTCACTTCACAGAACAGGGCGTCGAACAATTCTATAGCACGAAGCTGCTCACTATAGCTTCCTACAATGTCTCCTTCAAAGAATTTCGCACAGATATCATGCGTCTGCTTCGGAGCCACATTGGAAAGAACAGAAATAACTCCTTTTCCGCCAAGTGACAGAATCGGTACGATCTGGTCGTCATTTCCTGAATAAATATCAATGTCTACTTTGCCCTGTGCAAGTGCCGCCAGTTTTGCTACCTGAGAAATGTTACCGCTTGCTTCCTTGATTCCGACTATATTAGATACTTCGCTGCAAAGCCTTACCGCTGTCTGCGGCATGATGTTACAGCCTGTTCTGCTGGGCACGTTGTATAAAATAATAGGAAGCTTAACAGCATCAGCTATCTCTTTGAAATGCTCAAACAGACCGTTCTGCGTTGCCTTATTGTAATACGGAGTTACTAGAAGGAGTCCGTCCACACCGAATTTATCTGCTTCCGGGGAAAGATAGACTCCAGTACTCGTGCAGTTTGAAA
>CAMWWS010000262.1 GCA_947178085.1 uncultured Lachnospiraceae bacterium
TCCTAAGATAGAGAAGAAGATGCCCGAAATCATGTCGCCTGATGAAGTAGTAAGACTTTTGGAGCAGCCTTGCGGAGACTCTGCAAAAGAAATTCGGGATAAAGCGATGCTGGAGCTTTTATACGCAACGGGAATCCGCGTAACAGAGTTGATAACTCTTAGACTTTCCGATGTTAACATGCAGTTGGATTTTGTGATTTGCAGGGATGCCAATAAAGAGAGAGTAATTCCGTTTGGAGGTGCGGCAAAGACCGCACTTGGCAGGTATCTTGACGGAACCCGTGAATCTATGATAGAGGATAAGAAGTCAAATGTATTGTTTGCTAATTGTTCAGGACAGCCGATGAGCAGACAGGGATTCTGGAAGCTGGTTAAGTATTATGCCAAAAAAGCAGATATAAAAGCTGATATAACCCCCCATACCCTGCGGCATTCCTTTGCAGCGCATCTGGTAGAAAACGGAGCGGACTTAAAGAGTGTTCAGGAAATGCTGGGACACTCGGATATCTCGACGACTCAGGTTTACGCTAATCTGAATCATAACCATTTGAGGGAAGTATATGCAAAAGCTCATCCACGCGGATGAGCTTTTATCTTCGTTATTCGGTAACGACAGTTTTTAGATTGATTATTCATATTCTGCGATATCATAAATCAGTTTTTCCGAAGCTTCCCAGCCAAGACAGGGGTCGGTGATAGATTTGCCGTAGACGCCTCCGCCTACCTTCTGAGCCCCTTCTTCAATATAACTTTCTATCATTACTCCTTTTACAAGCTTATAAATATCCGGGCTGAGTTTTCGGCTGTGCATGACTTCCTTGACGATTCTGATCTGTTGCGCATATTCCTTGTTGGAATTACTATGATTAGCATCAATGATACAGGCGGGATTAACAAGGTCTTGCTCGTTGTACAGCGTAAGCAGAAGCATCAAATCTTCATAGTGATAATTCGGAAGACTCTGTCCGTGCTTATTGGCTGCTCCGCGAAGTACGGCGTGTGCCAATGGGTTTCCGGTAGTTTCTACTTCATATCCCCTGTATGTAAAAGAGTGTGGATGCTGTGCCGCATAAATTGAGTTCAGCATAACGGAAAGAGTGCCGCTGGTTGGGTTCTTCATACCGCTGGCTACGTCAAAACCGCTTACGGTCATGCGGTGTTGCTGGTCTTCTACTGAGCGTGCGCCGATAGCTACATATGAGAGGATATCCTCAACATAGCCCCAGTTATCGGGATAAAGCATTTCATCTGCTGCAGTAAGCTCGGATTCTTCTATTGCCCGGATATGCATTTTGCGCATGGCAATCAGGCCTGCAGTAAAATCAGGTTTTTTCTCAGGGTCAGGCTGGCTTGTTATACCCTTATAGCCTTCGCCTGTGGTTCTGGGTTTATTTGTATAGATTCTCGGAATCAAAATCAGCTTGTCCTTTACTTTTTCATTGACTTTAGCCAGACGGCTGATATAATCGCATACAGCATCTTCGTTATCTGCCGAACATGGACCGATGATTACAAGAAATTTGTTACTTTTACCTGTAATAACATCGCTGATTTCTTTGTCACGCTGCTTTTTTAATTCAGCAAGGCGTGCCGGAACCGGAAACTGCTCACGTATTTCAGCCGGAGTCGGTAATTGGTTGACATAATGAAATGACATATTTTAATTCTACTCCTTTTTCTTATAAGTTATACTAGGTGATTGCAAAACAGATATTTAAAGGCACGAGTTTAGCCATTATAAACAAAATAAGTGTCTCACCGCAAGCGAAATCGCCACTTATTTTGTTTATAATGTCTAAACTCTGGGTATTGGAAGTGAGTTTCGCAAACACCTATGTCATTATAGTACATCCTCCAAATATTCGCAAGCACTGCTTTTTCAGTATCAACCCATGCTTCAGCCTTTGGAGAATTTTGAGATTCGCAGCGCAGAAACAGTACATAGCATAGTCTGCACCATCTGGCTTGCGAGCATTCCCCATAGATATCCTTTGATACCCCAGATGGGAATGGCGAAAAACACGAACGCCAGACGCACAAGCAGACTTATAATGCTGTATATAAAGGTGAGGTGGGTTTTTCCCATCCCGTTCAGAATGCTGTTTAAAGTGCTCGCCACATACATAAAAGGGCATATAAAGCTTAGCGTCAAAATGAAGCTTCCGGCAAGTCTGCTGTTATATAAAACCATGCCGGCCATACGCCCGAACAGTAAAAAGAGCAGCGTACAGCCAAAACCAAGAAGCATACAATATTTTATGGATTTAATAATTGCTTTTGTTACGGTATTTCTGTTGCCGCTTGCCTCCGCTTCTGATACGATAGGAAGTAGCAGAACCGAAATGGAATTGGTGATAGCGGATGGAAACAGAATAAGCGGAAGGCTCATGCCGTTTAATACTCCGTAGACGCTTAAGGCGTTGGAATTGCTTAGTCCATACAGCATCAGCCTGTTTGGAATGAAAACAGCTTCAATACTTTGCAATATATTGATGATGATGCGGTTGGCAGACAGCGGGACGGCAAGCTTAAGTAAATTTTCTGTAATCCTTTTATATACTGTAACCGCGCTGCCTGGCGGACATGAAAGAATATGCAGATGGGCGTGCCTGCCGAACAGTTTGAAAGAGCGGCATATAATAGCGATGGCGGAGACAAACATGGAGGCGCTTTCTCCGATAACAAGCCCGACAACCGCAAAACTTATGGTAGGAGTCATATTTTTATGCAGGCAGATATAATAGATTATGTAGACGGAGCCTACCCTTACAACCTGTTCCGATAACTGGGACAGAGCCGGGATTGCAGTTTTCTTTATTCCGTAAAAATATCCGTTGATACAGGAATGAACTGTAGCCATAGGAATTGAAAGTGATATAATACGAAGTAATGGAGCTGTTCTTTCTTCCAATAAAAAAGTAACCGCTATCCATTCCGAATATTTGTAAATAAATGCCATGCAGGCAAAGGAGATACTCATGGAAATAACAAATCCGGCCCATAGGGTGCGGAATGATGTTTTATAATCATGAGTAGAGGTTTCACTTGCGACATACTTAGAGATAGCGGTCTGCATACCTGCTACGGTCAGTGAAAAGGAAAGCGCTAACACAGGAGAGGTGAGCTGATATATGCCCATGCCCTCAGCACCGAATACCTTGGAGAGGAAAATACGGTAAAAAAAGCCTATGAAGCGGCTTAGAAGTCCGGTGACAGTCAAAATAACGGTTCCGATTAGTAAAGGATTTCTGCGCTGCATAAAACACCAGTAAATAGATTAATTATTTCATAGTATGCGTAAAACGGCAAAAGCAGAACAATGATAAACAGGAAGGAAAAATGTATGAGAAAAAAAGTAGTGGTAGGGATGTCCGGCGGAGTGGACTCATCAGTAGCTGCATATCTGTTAAAAGAACAGGGGTATGACGTGATTGGCGTAACCATGCAGATATGGCAGGATGAAGAAGAGGCGGTTCAGTCACTAAACGGCGGCTGCTGCGGTTTGTCAGCGGTCGATGATGCAAGAGCTGTGGCTCAGCATTTAGAGATTCCTCATTATGTTATGAACTTTAAAAGAGAATTTAAAGAGAATGTAGTAGACTACTTCGTAGAAGCGTATCTGAAAGGCTTGACACCGAATCCATGCATTGCATGCAACCGCTATGTGAAATGGGAGTCTTTACTGCATAGAAGCTTGGAAATAGGGGCGGATTATATTGCAACCGGACATTATGCCAGAGTTTCAAAACTTCCAAACGGCAGATTCGCTATAAAAAATTCCGCTACTGCTTCTAAAGACCAGACATACGCTTTATATAACCTTACGCAGTATCAGCTTTCCCACACACTGATGCCCGTCGGAGAGTATACTAAGGAAGAAATTCGGCAGATTGCAGAGCGTGTCGGGCTTCCTGTCGCAAATAAACCTGATAGTCAGGAGATTTGCTTCATTCCGGACAATGATTATGCCTCATATATCGACAAGGCGGCAGAGGGCAGAGTGCCGGGTAGAGGGAAATACATAACAAAAGACGGTACTGTTCTGGGTGAGCATCTAGGCATTACACATTATACTATAGGGCAGCGTAAAGGACTTAATCTTGCAATGGGACATCCTGTTTTTGTCACTGAAATCAGACCGGAGAGTGATGAAGTAGTTATAGGCGAAGCGGAAGATGTTTTCGGAGATACTTTGTTCTGCAATAATATAAATTTCATGGGAATGGAAGATTTGACAGAGCCGAGAGAGGCGCTTGTCAAGATACGCTATGCGCATAAAGGGGAGAGATGCACGATTGAAAAAGTGGAAGAGGATGTGGTGAAATGCAGTTTCCATTCGCCGGTCAGGGCGATTACGCCGGGACAGGCGGCAGTGTTTTATGAAGATGGGTATGTGCTTGGTGGGGGAGTCATCATTAAGTAGAATAATATGAACATATGGAGTTTGGGTAAGATATATAATCCATCGCAGGCACGCTTTCGCTACGTTGTCAATGTCATTAAGTTAAGAAATGTACCTTGAAAATTTAATAAAAATCCTAAAAA
>CAMWWS010000263.1 GCA_947178085.1 uncultured Lachnospiraceae bacterium
CCATAGGGCAGGGTGATTCTGTCTGTGTATTGTCTGATAAAATGAATCATCTCCGCAGGGACAAGCGCTCTTATCCGCCCTTCTTCAGGGTCCATTATGCTTGCTACATTAACTACTTCATTCGGGATATGATACAAATTTTCCGCTTTGAAAATATTTACACTGTGATAAACAAAACTTCCGCATGAAATTATAGCAATACACATGACAGCAAGCATAAGCTTTCTATATTTTCCGCACAGCTTTAATGCCCCATACGCGCTTACCATACTCATCTGCAACAGCCAGAGCAGACGATAATATGTCTCCTCTTCGTTAAGCAGTACTTTAAATATATCATGGAACAATGGGCAAAAAAAGCATACAAGCAATACTGTCGGAACATATACAAAAAGAGTCCGGAACATTTTATTCTTCTCTGTCTTCCATAAATACAACAGAAAAAACAAATAAATACCAAACAGGAACTTATTTTGATGATATCCTACATAATTCTGAAAGATGGTTACACTTTCCAAAAAAGCATCCCACATTAAAAATCGCTCCTAACTACCAATACTATGATAATATAAATAAATCAGAACATAAACCGCGTTTGGAATACAAGTGAGCCCCAGTCTAAGCGGTATTTTCCAATCGCGCTCTGCAACCATCATGCACAATGCCGATATGGCCAGCAGAATTGCCAAAACAAATACAGCAAGCGAGCTGCATATTCCGGTTGCCATATTCAGACATACCAGTATAGCCCATAGTCCCGGGGAATGTTTTCTATTCCCTGATTCTTTGTCAAAAATCCACAGCAAGAGCAAAAACATCATCGGAATGATGATACTGCATACTACAGCTTTTCCCTGCCATGTACGAGTCAGGAAAAAAGTTTCATTTGTATAAATCGACACATTCCCAAACATCTGAAACATTCCCATAATAATCATAAAAACAGGAATGTTCTCCTTTCGTGATGCAAAGAGAACTTTCGCAATCTCATAATAAATGAAATAGCTGAGCGGTATCAATAAAAGCGGCATTATCACATGCGTTACAATAGTTGCATGAATGTCCGTCTTAACAGCTACGAAAGCAATCCACATCGGGAAAACCGCCAAGGCATGTCTGATATCCAGCGACGTCGTCCAGCCCGTATAAGGCAGAAATTTATACATTGTTCCGGACTGTTGTGCCATCACGGAATGAACCACATAATAGGCATCATCGCCATCAAATGAAATCCTCGTAACCGACATAAAAAGCTGAAAACCCAACATCGCCAAAAATATCAGCCACTCAATTTTTGCTTCAAGACCTTGCTTTAATGATGCTATTTTAGGAAATTGGAACAGTATCATCCGTTTCTTACTTTTTCTCCAACTTATATACCATATAAGAAGTCCTGCAATTGCAAGCAAAATAGAAATAATCATAAACCATCTTAAAACAAAATTAAAATTCTCGTTTTGAATCCAAATCACTGCCGGTATAGTAATCACTTCAAAAACTGCCCACATAAACAGATATCCCGCAAGCAATATAACTCCCGGGTTGGTTTTCCTGTCAGATATATAACCAGCCGGTATAAGACCGATACAAAACGGAATCACCAAAAGCCAGAAAATAATACCTATAATATGTGTCATAAATTAGAAACGCGCCTTTCTTTTCCTACTTTTCTTTTTCTGATTTTTTAAATACTAATAATTTTTGTCCGAAAAAATTCATAACGGTAAATAGTACCATACCAATTATTATTGCAACATTTTCTACAATAACTATCGGCTGTGACGATAAAACATGTTTTACTAACGGTTTAGCTACACCATATGCAATCAGGTAACAGACGATAATATTAATCGCAAACCGCCAAGGTAATCCCTTATCCCTGTCTTTTTCCTCTACTTTAAAAGTGACTTTAGCATTCGCAAAATATGAAAAAACACCACCTATAAAATAAGATATCCCGCTGGCAGCCCAATAATTCAAGTGAATAAGATTATATAATATCTCTATGATTACCAATCCCATCAACGTGTTAATAACGCCAACGATACAGAAGTGAATTACTTCCATAATAAAATCTTTGTTCTTCTTATATAACTGCGTTATTTTATTCATTATTCCTCATTTACCTTATAATACTCCCGATACCACTCCACGAAACGGCTAAGTCCCTCCTCTATAGTTGTGTCCGGTTTGAAATCATAATCCTGCATCAATCCGCTGACATCAGCATATGTCCGGTATACATCACCCGGCTGCATCGGAAGGAATTCTTTTACAGCTTTTCTGCCAAGACATTTTTCCAATGTTTCAATAAAATCCATCAGTTTTTCCGGCTTATTATTTCCAATGTTATACAGCCTGCTGCTTGCTCCTTTTGAGTCCGTCATGGGTGGATTACACAGAATATTCTCCACACCTTTTACAATATCATCAATATAAGTAAAATCAAGGTACATATCACCCTGATTATATATCTGGATGGGCTTGCCTTCCATAATCTTCTTTGTAAATTTGAAATACGCCATATCAGGTCTGCCAAAAGGACCATACACTGTGAAGAAACGAAGTCCCGTAACCGGAATACCATACAGCTTGCTGTAAGAATAAGCCATCAGCTCATTGGATTTCTTCGTCGCTGCATACAGACTGACAGGCTCGTCTACCTTATCCTCTGTCGAAAAAGGAATCTTTTCATTACCACCGTAAACGGAACTGGAAGACGCATAGACCAGGTGCTCCACCGGATAATTGCGGCAGCCTTCAAGAATATTAAAAAATCCCACTATATTAGACTGTATATATGCATCAGGATTGTCTATGCTATATCTGACTCCCGCCTGCGCCCCCAGATTTACTACGATCTGTGGTTTGTATTCCTGAAAAATCCGGAATATTTCCTGCTTATCAGCCAAGTCGCCTTTTATGAACACGTACTTTTCATACTGACGTAAAATCGCCAGCCTATCTTCTTTCAATGTCACTTCATAATAATCGTTCATATTATCGAAGCCAATGACTGCAGCGCCTTGCTCCAGCAGTCTCATAGACAGATGGAATCCGATAAATCCGGCTCCGCCCGTAACTAAATATGTTTTGCTTATATCCAATGAATTCATATTGCTCTCCCGACAAGTCAACGGCCAATACTATAATATTCAACTCCGGCTTCCTTCATTTCCCGAACGTTAAACACATTCCGCCCGTCATATACAAGCGGGGTTCTCATTAATTTCTTAAACTCGTCAGCCGCAACCTCTTTTATTTCATTCCATTCAGTAAAAATAAAACAGATATTAGCATCCTGCAGCGCTTCCTGCGGTGAATTTACATATTGTATAGAACCTTTAGATATTTTCCCTTCCGGATAGCGCGCCTTAAAATTCTTATCCGCCACTGGATCATATGCATAAATATCCGCTCCGTTTGCAAGCAAAAGTTCCACATTGTCAATCGAAGGCGCTTCCCTCAAGTCGTCAGTCCCAGGCTTAAATGCCAGTCCCAATACTGCCACCCTGAGATTCTGGAAAGTAATCATGCGGTTGCTTGCCTTATGAAATAATCTGGTCTTCTGCTAGGCATTGACATCTACAGCAGCTTCTACTGTACGCAGCGTATAGCCGTTCTCATGCGCAAGATATTTTAATGCTTTTGTATCCTTAGGGAAACAGCTTCCACCGTATCCTATTCCGGCATTCAGGAATTTGGAACCAATTCTGGCATCATAACTCATACCCTCTGCAACCGCATCAATATCCGCACCTACCAGTTCACACAAATTGGCAATATCATTCATATAAGAAATTTTCAATGCCAGAAAATCATTGCATGCATATTTAATCATCTCTGCAGAACGTCTGTTAACCGATACAATCGGAATATCAAACGGTTCGTAGATTTTCTTCATTGTCGCTTCCGCTTCACTGCTCTCTGTCCCAATTATAATCCTTGCAGCATAAAGCGTATCATGCACCGCTGAGCCCTGTGCCAGAAATTCCGGATTGGAAGCCACTTCTACCTTTACATCCCTGACTAAAAAGTCATGTATGAATTGCTCCACTTTATCATTAGTTCCAACAGGAACCGTGGACTTAACAACTACCAGACAGTCCTTTTCAACAGATTCCGCAATCTGTCTGGAAACCGTCGCTATATAGCTCAAATTGGCGGAGCCATCCGGCTGCTCCGGAGTTCCCACACCAATAAAGATAGCATCTGCATCTTTATAGGCGTTTCCGTAATCCGTCGTAAAGCTAAGCCTGCCCTCTGCAATATTTTTCTTCATGAGCTCCTGCAGACCTTCTTCATAAATCGGAGTCACGCCGGACTCCATCAATTTAACTTTGTTCTCATCTACATCTACACATGTTACATCATGTCCCTTTTCTGCTAAGCAGACTCCTGAAACTAATCCGACATAGCCGGTTCCCGCTACTGTTATCTTCATTGGCCTTCTCCTAACTTTATTATTAATATTAAAAAAGGTAAAATTCCTACTAGAAATTTTACCTTATTTTGTATTATTATGCAATGAGCAATTG
>CAMWWS010000264.1 GCA_947178085.1 uncultured Lachnospiraceae bacterium
TAGAAGAAGCTCTGGAGGATTATAGAGAAACATTACTTGCAAATGCAAAAAGTTATGGAAAAACAATTATAGCAGATGGTAATTATATTGGCGATATCTGGTGTTATTGTATTGATGTAAATGAAGAACCGAACGCCATGCTGAGCTTCTGCATTTTTGAAAAGGCCTATTGGTCACAGGGAATTGCAACAGAGGCTGTGGCTTTGTTTCTACAGGAAGTACGGACTAAATATGAATTTAACACGATTGGAGCCTTTTCCTTCTCTGATAATCCTGCCTCAATACGAGTCCTTGAAAAAAGCGGGTTTACTGTGTTAGAGGAATTCACGGAAGACGGAAGAGATTCTAAGTATCTTCAGTATATTTACTGCTAAATCCACTATTGCTGCCCTGTTATGCCCCAAATTTTATATTTCATCCAGAGCCTCCCTCAAATCATCGAGACTCTTATATCCTTTTATATTCGGATCCGCAGCAATCCGCCTTCCCTCTGCTATAGCAGATTCTGTTTCCGCCG
Organism: uncultured Lachnospiraceae bacterium; assembly: GCA_947178085.1. Next base: position 518 of record CAMWWS010000264.1, read on the forward strand.
AAAAACTTCTTAAATAAATAACATTCCTGTCGGGATCATAAAAACTCATGTTTACAGCACCCCATGGACGTTTAGTCGGTTTTTCAATTATTTCTGCTCCCAATGCTAAAACTTTTTGATACTCTTTTTTTATATTATCTACGGTAAACGCTATACAAATATTTTGATTATTATTATTTTTTACTGAACCATCATTATAAATTGTCAGCATTGTTTCTTCCGCAATTATTGTTTGATGGACTTCATCATTACTGTCATTATTTGTTTCAAGCAGGGCTTTATAAAAGTCTGCTAATTTAACGACATTATTTGTCAATAAACTAATTTCTCCTAATCGCATATATGCCTCCATTTTTCTTATGTCTTACAAACTGAATATGGTCATTTCAATTAATCTGTTTCATTGAAATTACAATTCTTCTATTAGTTTTATTGCAGTATAAATCAAATTTGAACGCACATTCTTTTGGCTATCCCAATTTCTAGTGTTCCATTTTTCGCCGCTTACATCATCGCCCGCATACAGTAATTGAGCTAAAGGAATATCATAATATTTAGACACAGCAAAAAATGCTGCCGTTTCCATTTCAACTGTAATGCAACCTTCATTTCTTCTTAATTCAATCATTTCCGGTGTTTCTCTATACATGGCATCTGTTGTCCATGTTTTTCCGGTTGTGTAAGGTATTCCTAATTTCTCCAAACCGGAAATAACAAAATCTACGGTTGCTTTATGGCAGTCCACTTCGCGGGAAGGTTCTAAATAATGATATGATGTTCCCTCATCTCTGACAGCAGCAATAGGAACAATAATTTCTCCCACTTTTGAATCTTTTTTTATTGAACCTGCACCACCGCAAATAATAAATTTATCACACCCCATAGCATGTAATTCTTCGATTGTTCCCGCCGCACCTGGGGCAGTAGAAAAGGGCATTGTAATACAAATTCTATTTGAAGGTGTGCTATACTCATAAATAGGAATATCTAAAACTTCGGAATGAAGATACCCAATTATGGGGAGCTTTTTATCTTCAACAAACTGATTAAGTTCTTTCCTGAAAAATGTAATAACACATTTGGAAGGAAGCGTTTTTTCCAAAAAATCAGTGGGCTTAATAATGGGATTTCTACTTGTATCATACTCACAAACAGGGTATTTATTCTTAATTATCATTTCTTCTTTCTCCGTAAATCATGTTTTGCTAATACATATCTTTATCGTTTCCTTGCCTTTATAATGATAACATTATTAAGCAGTCTCGCCAACCCCGCTGAGTAATATTTTCCTTCCTGAAAAATATCAGCCTCCTCAGGATCGTAAGCAGATTCTTCTACCACCTGTTCAATAATAAACCCATGATTAGAAAGGCAATTCAGGTAGGTTGACATTTTCCAGTTTTGCAGGCACAGACGGGAACCTCTTTTCTCTAAATCGATAACTCGCTCCTCCACATAAGAACGGCTTAGAGTGTAATGTCCATCCACAGCATCTATACACTGCATTAACGGATTATCCCATGAGAAAATAATCCGCCCACCGGGTTTGAGATACTCGCCGATAAGCTTAATCGTTTTATCCGGGTCCGTAGACCACCCCAGTCCATAAATAGAGATTACCAGATCAAAATAACAATGTGGAATGCCCGGATCTATCTCCATAGGTGAAGTAAACAGTTTCCCTTTCCAATCAGAATTTTTAAGCATCTTTTCTGCTTTATCAATACGTTCTGCTGAAATATCCAATCCCCATAGTTCTCCGGCACCATGTTCTTTCAGCCATAGTAAAGACTCCCCACACCCACAGCAGATTTCCAACACCGCCTTACCTCGCACATCCCCCAGCAAATGCAGTTGTTCCTCTGTAGGCGCATAGGGACCGTAATCCGGCAAAATCGTTCCCTGCCAATTGATTTTGGTAAGTTCTGTCCAACCATAGTTATTGACTTCCAACTGCTCTGAAACTTCCTTGGACAGCTCCTGAGCATCCTGAGTGCCTGCAAACAGGCTGTCTATAGACACACCGAAGTATTCCGCTAACTTAGGCAACAGGTACAAATCCGGGTTTGACTTACCTGTTTCCCATTTACTCACTGCCTGTACAGATACCCCCAACGTTTCTGCCAAATCTCCCTGTCCGACCCTGTGTTGACGACGCAGTTGTTGAATAACCGTTCCAATATTTTGACTCATATAGCAATCCTCTTTTCAATGATTTGGAAGCTTCCTGACGCTATAATAGCAAATATTGTCATTGCGCACAAACGAATAATTTTCAATACTATTCAACCAATGGTTGACTTGATACATGGCTCATACAAGGTATTTTACTTAACTGGGAAATATATCTTCCCTTTTGTCCAAATATATCTCTTCCCGTATTCCGACCGCCTTGTTCGCACATTTCCATAATGCCATAGGATGCTTCGCAATATTTACAAGCTCATTACTTTCTCCAAATATCCAATCTGGATGATATTCTCTTTCTGAAAAAGCTTTCCAGAACAGTTCTTCTTCCTTTGTCGGCTTTAGGATAGACGCAAGATATTCCCGAACTTCCTGTTGAACCAGTTCCAAATCAAATCGTTCTCCCTTACGAAGCATTTCTTCCTCACTTTCATCAAACAACCCATATTTGACCATATTATGCATATCATATAAATCTCTCGGTGCCATTCTGTTAAGCAATGCTACTGTTTTAGAGGCAAATATCTCTAGCGGTGCCACTGAAAGCACGGTAAGTACCTCATCACTCCATGGCAACTTCACTTCTCTTCTTGCTACTGGGTGCACATGACAACGAAGCATATAGTTAATCTCAATCTTAAGATTATCCTTCACTCCTCCGCAATTCATATACTCATACACAAATGAGTCAAGTGCATGATAATTCTTGGATTTTGGACTTAAAACATATCCATTTGCCGTCATATACTTGCTAATTTTGTCCGTAATAACATCTCGGTCTGCAAGCATTTCCTCCCTATCAATACTTCTACAATAATCCAAATCAATATCAACAGAAAGCCTTGGCAGATCAAAAATAGTAAGATTAATGGCTGTACCGCCTTTTAAGGCAATCCCATTTGACAAAAGTTCATCTGATTCCATAAACTTCAAAACATCTGCCAAACGATAAACTTTTTCCAACGTATCTCTTACGAATCCTAATTCTTTTGCCATTCTACCAAAAGTTAATCTATCCAATTGCACCATAATCACCAATCCCTTTATTTATTAGTCCTTTCAATGACTGGGGCGCATAAAGCTTCCACCGTTTATAAAACACATTATCCTTTGACTCTTTCATTAAATACCTCTTTGCATCAGAGGAATATTTCTCACACTCTTCAAAAAAAGTTGCTGAAAAATGAAATTCCTCTTTCAGTTCCTCAAAAAGATATCCGCATTTTTGATATAGAAATCCGTTACTATTTCTTGCAAGACACTCAAGCACTTTTCGTTCATTCAATCCCGGCACCAGCATCATGCAACGTATTACTTCCTCCAAACCTGCTATCTTTTCAAAATCCCGGATACTGTCTACCACCGTCTGCTCCAAAGATGTTACCCGTATGTTTCCCTGCTGTATTACTTCTATATCAGGCTTACGCTCTACACGGCGATATACCACTCCATCATATACAAAATCTGAAAATCGTTTGTCTGTTGCAACAAAACACTCATAAAACACCTGACTTCCATATCCAAACACTTCAAATGCGCTGTGATGCGTGATACAAGCATCTGAAAACAGATTAGAACCTATCTGATAACGCGAAAGAACAGGTTGCTTTGTTTCTATGCTGATTACGACATAAAAATCCCTTTTCACCTTTTCTATTAGTCCCTTTTTCTGATATTCATAGATTACCTGATTCGCTGCGCTTGGCGTTCCGACAATTTCTGTCAATTGTTCCCTCGAAAAGCATCCCTTTGTCAACAATCTTTCATAATGTTTCATCCCGCATCACCTCCTGTTTTTAATTTTGCACTATGTATCTTATATTTGTAATGC
>CAMWWS010000265.1 GCA_947178085.1 uncultured Lachnospiraceae bacterium
ATCCAGAATAATATAGGCGTTGTCCAATGTACGTCCTCTCATATACGCGAGCGGCGCAACTTCAATAAACCCTTTCTCCATATTCTTAGCAAAGCTTTCCGCACCCATTATTTGATACAGGGCATCGTACAAAGGACGTAGGTAAGGGTCAACCTTGCTCTGCAGATCACCGGGCAGAAATCCAAGCTTCTCTCCCGCTTCAATAGCAGGTCTTGTCAGGATAATCCTTCCCACCTCATTGCTCTTAAAAGCTGTTATTGCCATTGCCATCGCCAGATAGGTCTTTCCGGTTCCTGCCGGTCCAAGCCCGAAAACAATCATATTATTACGAATGGCATCCACATATTGTTTCTGCCCTAAGGTTTTGGGTTTAATTGGTTTTCCGCTGATAGTATGGCATATGCAGTCTTCATCTATCGTAAGAAGAACATCTTCCCTATTCTCTTTTCCCATCTCAATTGCATAATCTACGTTTTGTTCCTGCAAAGCATTGCCTCTTTCCGACAGAGTGGCTAACTCCTTCATGATTCCCGCCGCCTTTAGAGCGTCCTGTTGTCTGCCGCTAATCTTCACTACGCCATCTCTGTTTACTATTATTACCTGAAAATCTTTTTCAATCTTTTTGATATGAGTATCATACTCCCCAAAAAGATTCCTCATATGCTCCATTGGGAGATCCAATTCGAGCGTAAATTCCTCTGCCAACTATTCTATCACTGCCTCTTCATTTTCTGTAACGGGGATTTCCGGAGTTTCATTTTTAACCTTTTTCACAGCCTCCCATGTTAATTGCAGACTGATATCCATTATCCATTTATCCTCATTCTTTTTTATTGTAACATTTTTTTCCGTAATTTGTACCCCTTTTTCTTCTAAAGTCATTAATATTTTATTAAATTCCTCTTCCATAATCTGTTCCATCTCTTCTTCGGTGTACATTTTCTTTATCCAGGAATATTCTTTTGCATATTTTGTACCGTAAAATATGGGCAAAAACAGGTGGTCCAAGAGCTTTACCTGCTTCTTTTCTCCTGTTACATCATAGGATTCGTATTTTATTCTTCCCAGTGAAAGATTCCATTCTTTATCATTTAAACCAAAAAGCAATATCTTTTTCTCTTTTCCGGAATACTCTTTTTCAATATATCCAACCTTCTTTTCTAAGGAAAATGATTTCTCATATGATATCAATATGTCCGCGTCAGCTTCATAATACTGATATCCTCTCACCGTTGCATCTTCATTATAAACAGGGACGGCGCCGCATACAAGAGTCTGGCCTTCTACAACCGTATCCCCTACAGCCGCCTGCGGAACTCCTTTTCTGGTAATCATATAAACAATGATTCCATCCTTTGAGGCAACTATATCGCTGCAGTTTCCATCATTATTCCCTTGTATAACTGTATTCTGATTCGATTGACCAACATAGTCATAGTCGGTTGTTTCGTTTTCACGCAGCTTGATAATCAGAGAAGTTCCTTCCACCTTTAATGACGTCCATGTAATAACATCATATTTTTCACGCAGCTGCATTTCCAATTCTTCTATATGTAAATCATTCTTTTTCATTGCAGTATGGACGCCCTGCGTTTCCAGATAATCCATCAGCACATCCTCTGTAATTGTATAGTTACCTTCGATTTTAATATCCCATATATATCTCGTTGTAAACATCCAGAACACAAGGCAGGCAAGCATACCTAATACAAATATTTTACGTTTTCTTATTTTGGGCGTAAAAAAAGGCAGTCCATATTTTTTTAATACGACTGCCCGCGTGCCGGTTTTTCTAAGAAGTGTCTTCAATGCAAAAAAACCTTTCAAGCTGACCTTCATTGTATAATAATCACCATGGTTTTCGATATCCCAAACCAAAATATCATGGTTCCCACAAAGATTTAAGAACCTTTCGGTAGAATATCCCCATACTTTGATGGAGACATAGCCTTTTAAATATTGAATCCAATTAAGCATAAATCATAGATACCTCAGACTTTCAATGTTACCGATTATTTTCATATCTTCCCCCGTATAGTAATCAATGGACAATTCTTTGCCCTGAAAACAGATTCTGCAGTTTTTTCCCTGAAGGACTATGGATTCTTTTGAATATTCCAAAATTCCTTTATAGTTTTCTACAAAGGCTTCCCTGCTTCCCGTTATGGTAACGATTGAGGCTCCAAGCATGGAATCCTTGGGAAGCTTTAAGGATTCTACAATTATTTCTTTTTGCCGTGACAGCGATAGTTTAGTTGGTTTTCTCATAGTATATCTATATGAAGCTGAATCATTCTCTATGCTAAAATTCCCTTTATAAATTTACTCCTTTCCACAGGTTTATCACTAAATGAATATGCTTTTAAGAAGCGTTCCTTTGCCTGCGCAAGCTTATTTAAGTCATTGGCGTGGATAGTTGCCAATGATTCGCCCTTTTTCACGTAATCTCCCACCTTTTTATGTAAAACAAGACCCACCGACAAATCTATTTCACTTTCTTTGGTTTCTCTGCCGCCGCCGAGGATAAGAGAACAGATTCCGATTTCATCACAGATTATTTTCTCAACATATCCTTCTTTCTCAGATGCGATTTCTTCTATGATTGACGCCTCCGGCAACAGCGAAGTATCATAAACGGCTGCTGCATCCCCGCCTTGCGCTTCTACAAATGCAGCAAGTTTATCAAGCGCCGTTCCGTCTGCAATCACATCTTTAAGCATAGCTGTTGCCTGTTCCACATTTTCCGCCAAGCCGCCCGCTATAATCATCTGAGCGCCCAAAGTCATACATAACTCTACGAAGTCTGACGGACCATTTCCCCGTAGGGTTTCTATAGCCTCCTTCACTTCCAGCGCATTTCCAACGGCAAAGCCCAGAGGCTGATCCATATCCGAAACAATTGCCGCCATTTTTCTTCCGGCATGCTTTCCAAGCTCAACCATTTCCTTGGCCAATGCAAACGCATCCTCTTCCTTTTTCATAAATGCGCCGCTTCCCGTTTTGACATCCAATACTATTGCATCTGCACCGGAAGCCAGCTTTTTGCTCATAATAGAGCTGGCTATCAACGACATATTATCTACAGTCGCCGTCACATCCCTAAGTGCATAGAGTTTCTTATCCGCAGGCGCCAAATCAAGGGTCTGTCCCATAATGGAAATGCCTATTTCATTTACCTGATCAATAAAATGTTCGGAACTAATCCCCGTGGAGAAGCCTGAAAAACTCTCCAGTTTATCTATCGTTCCGCCTGTATGTCCGAGTCCTCTGCCGCTCATTTTAGCGATTTTAACACCGCACGCTGCCACCATAGGGGCAAGTGCAATCGAGGTTTTATCTCCCACGCCGCCGGTCGAGTGCTTATCAACTTTAACCCCCTCAATAGCCGATAAATCCAGCATATCACCGCTATGTGCCATAGCCATCGTCAGGTCTGCCGTCTCTTTATCAGTCATGCCGTTAAAATATACGGCCATCATCATAGCTGACATCTGATAGTCGGGTATGCTGCCGGCGGTGTATTCGGAAATCATGTAATCAATCTCTTCGCTCTCAAGCACGCCTCTGTTGCGTTTTTTCATAATAAGGTCATACATTCTCATATTAATGCCTCCTTTGTAGTGCTTTTCTTCATTACATTTTCACTCCAAATGTCTCAGGCGGAATATCAATTCCCAGCAATCCTGCAAATGCAAGTCCAAATCTGACAAACTCATAAGACACGGATGTAATAATATTACCTGAGATAATATATCCGTCATTTATAGGTTTATTTATATTATCAGTCCAACCCTGCATCTGAGAAAGTTCTTTTTCCGTAAAACCTTCTTCAAACAATTCTTCCCTGTCTATACCTGCCATAAAAGGAAGTTCACCCATAATATTCCCTTTTAAAAGTAATATTGGCGCTATGGAAATTGCTCCAATGATTCTTTGGTTATCGGCAAACAATCTTATAAATGAAAGCATTTCCTCATCTTCAATCACTTCCCTGATATCAGTCGCACCTGGCAGCAGCAGGCTATCATACTCGCTGATATCTACATCTGAAATGCATCTGTCTGGACACACATTCAGCCCCTCTTCACTTCTTACGCTCATCATACTCTTTGCAAATACGGTAATCTGTTTCTCTGCCATTGCTAATATTTCCAGCGCCACACTAATCTCAAAATTACAAAACTTATCATAAATCAGGACTGCTGTTTTCTTCATATTTACATTTTCCATTTACTTACCTTCTTTCTTTTAGGAAACTTTCTTGCAGCCACCGATAAACCTCAGTAGTTTCCCTCTATTTATATCCTTACACATACTTAATTAATATATGACATATCGCTTATTCTTTTTATAAATCTTTTTCCTTCATTATTTTCAAACATAAATGAAACTCCACCCGCTAATCCAAACATTTCACTTGTATTTATAGTTTCAACGCTTAGCCCCAAAAACATTGTATTGAAAACGCTTAACAGATCTCCATGGGAAACAATTATTATATTATCA
>CAMWWS010000266.1 GCA_947178085.1 uncultured Lachnospiraceae bacterium
ATTCACAGTGGCAAGCGGAACCATGGCATTTTTGGAATTTGCCCCTACGGGAACTTCTACCTCAGCACCTTCCAACAATTTCAGCATTCCCTGTTGTACTGACTCTCCACTCACATCCCTGGAATTGTTATTCTTCTTTTTGGCAATCTTATCAATCTCATCTATAAAAATGATTCCCTGTTCTGCTCTCTCCACATCATTATCTGCTGCTGCAAGAAGCTTGGAAACTACGCTTTCAATATCGTCACCAATGTAACCTGCCTCTGTAAGCGAAGTTGCATCCGTAATTGCAAGCGGCACGTCCAGAAGACGTGCTAAAGTCTTGACCAGATATGTCTTGCCACATCCCGTCGGTCCAATCATCAGCATATTGGATTTCTCAATTTCAATCTCATCCATTGTACCTGTGGCCACTCTTTTATAATGATTATATACTGCTACCGACATAACCTTTTTGGCATGCTCCTGCCCTACCACATACTCATCCAGCTTAGCCTTAATCTTATGCGGTGGCATAATATTTTTAATATCTATGACAGGCGCACTCTCTTTAGATTTTTTCTTCTTAAGCTTCTGCTTGTTAGGAATTCCTCCGTCTCCCTGCAAATCCGCCAAATTTACGAAACTGATACTGGGAAAGCCTTTACCATTGTTAAAATCCGTCATATTGCCGCCCGGAGTTCCCGGATGATTCAGCATTCCCTGATAATCGAACTGGCTTACCGTATCCATTGTCTTGTGCATACAATCATTGCAGACACAGATGTTATTCGGCAGCTTGAACATCTTACCGGTCTTGCTTTCAGGTCTTCTGCAGATAAAGCAGACTTCTTCATAATCGTCATGCTTTTCCTCATCCTCCTTCTCTTTACCATCCGAATCAGAGTTCATCAATTCTGCCTTCTGAGCGTCTACATCTTCCAGCTCCCTGAAATCCCATACACTTTCTTCCTTTTTATCCTGATCGATTCTCCCGTCATCGTTCATATCAGTTTCCATACCTTTCCCACTGCTATTTTCATATAGAAAGCAGTCTTTTTGATTTACTGTGCCGATTTATCCCCCAGTGTCACGCTCACTTTCGTGCTGCGATACCCGTTGCTTCCGGCTTTCATAACTATCAGTTCAACTGTATCACCTTTTGCGTAATATTCCAACAGAATAAGCAGTTCATCCATTGAAACTATCTCTTCTCCGTCAAAAGATGTGATAATATCTCCTTTTTTCAGACCAATCTCCTCTGCCGGAGTACCTTCATATACTTTTGTGATATACAATCCCCTTGGCATACCATAGTCCTCAGCAAGTTCCTCTGTAACGCTGATACCGGATATACCGAGAAAACCTCTTTCATCTTTAGCAACTTTATTCTTTGTTTCTTTCAGCATCAAATCAGCAATAATGGGGCTTGCTGCCGAAATCGGTATGGCATAACCCATTCCTTCAATAACCTCGCCTCCGATTTTATTTGAATTGATACCTATTACTTCTCCCTTGACATTCAGAAGGGCTCCTCCTGAATTACCCGGATTGATTGCAGCATCTGTCTGAATGAATATTCCCGTGCTTCCGTCTTCAAGCTCCATCTCTCTGTTCAATGCACTGATACAGCCCGTTGTAACTGATTGTCCGTAACCCAGCGCATTTCCGATTGCAACTGCAGGCTCCCCAACTTTCAAAGCATCGGAATCACCAAGCGTTGCAATGGCAATCTGATTCAATGTGGAATTAAGGATATTTTCAAGCGGTACCGCAATTACCGCCAAATCCATGTCTATATCAGTGCCTTTTACAGAAGCTTCTATTTCACTGCCATCTGCAAATACTACACCGAGCTTATCAGCACCCTCAACCACATGGTAGTTTGTTACAATCAGGAGTTCCACATCGTTTTCACCTACGATAATACCCGAGCCGCTTGCCTGTGCTTCGCTTGTAAATGTCTGACCGAAATATGATATTTTTTCAGTATAGGTATTATTGATAGACACTACCGCCGGCATAACGGATTCTACCATTTCCGACACATCGGATACAACCGTTGTAATAGTCTGTGTCTTATCAATATCCGTCTTGCTTATGGAGTTGGAAATCTCATCTTCGCTCTCATCAATAATCTTATCTGCTTTTTCCTGAACTTTATTCGTATTTTCCACAATAGAATCCTGACTGATGACAGTTTCTGACAGCTCTGTATCCCTGGCGGCGTTACCGGTAACCGCCTCCACCGCATACAGTCCAAGCCCTGCGCAGACGCCGAATATCAGCCCTAAAGCAATGCTGATCACAGCCTTTTTTAAAAATCCGCTACTATTATTTTCCTTTTTCTTTTTCTCTTGTTTTACCTTTCCATAATCGTTAGGATAGGTATTACTATACTGATATCTGTTTGAGTTCTGTCCATAGTTCGGATTCTGCCATGCGCCCTGAGCATATCTATAATCATTGTTAGTATTAGAATAATAGCTGTTCATCGGATTAGCATTACTGGCATTGGCATTTGAGACATTGACATTGATATTACCATTGGTATTGACATTGCCATTACTCATATTCTGTGAACTGAATCTTCCCTCAGTAAGTCTTAATTCTCCGTTATTTTCCTTGTTTTCCATACTGTTACTAATTACATCCGGATTTTGCCCTTCATACATAACAAAAACTCCCTTCTTCCTTATCATTATATAAGCAATTGGTAAATTCCCATTGACTATGAACACAGTATATCTATAAATTGTGTATAATTTGTGATGAAAATTTTTCTTTTTTGTGTTTTTAGGACAAATACCTCACTATCTTATTCAACAGTAACTGATTTAGCCAGATTTCTCGGTTTATCAACATCGCAGCCTTTTCCTACAGCAACATAATATCCAAATAGCTGCAGCGGTATAATCGCCAGCGAATTGGCAAAATATGGATTAGTTTCCGGAATATATATTACATAGTCAGACGCTTTCTCAATTTCCTTGTTAGCCTCACAGGTAACAGCCAGTACAAAAGCTCCTCTGGCTTTCACTTCTACCATATTACTTATGGTTTTAGCATATAACTCAGGCTGTGTAGATACCGCCGCGACCAGCGTTCCCTCTTCTATCAGTGAAATAGTGCCATGCTTAAGTTCACCGGCAGCATACGCTTCCGAATGAATATAAGATATTTCCTTTAATTTCAGCGATCCTTCCAGGGAAATAGCATAATCAATCCCGCGTCCTATGAAAAATACATCTTTAGCACCAATATAACGGTTTGCAAATTTCTGAATTTTCAGTTTATTATTTAGCAGCAGTTCAATCTGGTCAGGAAGGCATTTCAAATCTCCCAGCATAGTGGCAAAATCTTCCTCCGATATCTGACCTCTTACCTTTCCAAGCTTCATTGCCAATAAATATAACGCAACAAGCTGAGCGCTGTAAGCCTTTGTTGTCGCCACCGCAATCTCAGGTCCTGCCCAAGTATACATAACATTATCCGCTTCTCTGGCTATTGAGCTTCCCACAACATTGACGATGCCAAGTACCTTGAAGCCTCTGACCTTCGACTCTCTCAGCGCCGCCAATGTATCAGCAGTCTCACCTGACTGACTGATTACGACTACCATAGCCCCATCTTCCAAAATAGGATTACGGTAACGGAATTCCGAAGCAAGATCAACCTCTACGGGAATTCTTGCCAGACCCTCCAGAACATATTTCCCTGTCATCCCCGCGTGATAAGCTGAACCACAGGCAACAATATGTATCTTACGGATTGCCTTTAACTCATCATCCGTCATATTCAGCTCTTCTATTACAATATCATTTCCCTTGACTCGTGGAGTCAATGTGTCTGAAACCGTTTTAGGCTGCTCATACATCTCTTTTAACATAAAATGCTCGTATCCGGCTTTTTCTGCTGCATTTGCATCCCAATCGATCATAACAGGCTCTTTCTTAAGCTCCTCTTCGTCAACTGTATAAAAATGCATATGATCAGCGCGCAGCCTTACTACTTCCTGATTATCCACATAATATACTTTTCTGGTATATTTCAAAATAGCAGGGACATCCGAAGCAATGAAGCAGCCATCCTCGTTTTGCCCCACAATAAGAGGACTGTCCTTCCTTGCAGCAAAAATCTGATCCGGGCAATCGGCGAATACAATACCGAGCGCATAAGAGCCTTCCACGCGATGGAGTACTTTTGATACTGCCTCCAACGGATTTCCTTTATAATAATAATCCAGCATATGCGCCAATACTTCCGTATCCGTCTCTGAAACAAAATGATATCCTTTGTCTGTCATTTTCTTTCTCAGTTGTATATAGTTTTCAATAATACCATTATGTACAACCGTGATAGTTTCTGACATATTAAAATGCGGATGCGCATTTACATCACTGGGTGCCCCATGAGTTGCCCATCTTGTGTGGCCTATACCGCACAATCCCGGCATATTCTCCCCACCGTGAGTCATGTTTTCCAATATCTTAAGCCGTCCCGCAGAC
>CAMWWS010000267.1 GCA_947178085.1 uncultured Lachnospiraceae bacterium
GAAAATATGATATCATTAAATTATTACAAAAGTCTTGTATAGAAAACAATTTTGATGTGTGGACAGGAGGACTTTCGATGCTTAAGAAAAAGCAAAATGACTATTATGAAGAAGATAGGAAACTTTTGATTGCCTGTATGGATAAGGCGATTTCAGGAGATTTTTCACAGATTGATATATCGGAATTTCATGATGCGGAGCTTGGGCATAAGTACAACGCCGTATTGGAAGCGTTTTTTAAAGCTAATAATAATTTTGTTATGAGATTAAATGACTCTATGAAAAGAATCGGAGACAGCTCCTGCGTTAAGGAAATGATCGAGCAGGTAAATTCACAGACTGCCTCTATCAGCGATATGCGAGGCTCAAGTCAGGAGCTTGAGGATTCTATACAGAATATCCAGGATGCAGTACAGAATATTCAAGGGAATACACACAATGTAATAGAAACTTCGCAGAACAGCTTAAAAGATATGGAAGCAAGCGTGCAGATCGTAGATGAATCCGCAAGGCAGATTCTGGCTATTAATGAGCAGGTTGCTGATTTTAAAGAGAAAGCAATAAGTATTAATAATATAATTGATATGGTAAAGAAAATTGCAAGTAAAAGCGGTATGCTTGCTCTGAATGCGTCCATAGAAGCGGCGCGTGCAGGTGAAGCGGGAAGAAGCTTCTCTGTTGTAGCGACACAGATAAGGGATTTGTCCGCGAATACGACCGCCTCTGCAGAGAGTGTAGTACAGTATGTAGGTGAGCTGATGGGAGGAATTACAGCTCTCTCTGAATCTATTGAAATGACTACCAATAAGTTAAAAGAGGGTAATGAAAGCGTTCACCAGTCTATTGAGAACATTAATGGCATAGTGGGACAATTGGACGCCATAAGAGATGAAATAGACCATATTTATGGTGAAATCAATACACAGTCTTCTCTGACTCAGAATTTTGTATCGTCCATCGACACGATTGCAGACAGTTATGATACATTATCTAATGAATGTGTGGGTACAGGCAGACACTTGTATCATATTTCGCGTGACGTTGACAGAGTCAGAAGCGATATGGCAAGACAGAATTCCAAGATTACCGCACTCGATTGGATTACAGTATATGAAGTTGACCATCTGATATTTACATGGCGTATCTATAACAATTTAGCTGATTTTGAACAGTTAAAGATTACGCAGCTTAACAATCCTTCAGGATGTAAATTCGGAAAGTGGGCAGCGGGGCAGACAGATATACGCATAACGGGTTCTTCTGAATTCAAAGAGGCAGTCAGGCTGCATGAAGAACTTCATAAATATGCATGTGCTTCATGGACTGCAAAAGACAATGGTGACAGAACTGAGGCACTTGTACAGTTTAACAATGCTTACGAGGTATTTGGAAAATTCCAAAAGGCTCTGAATGGCGTGCGGAAAGTAATAAAATCTACCGGAGAAAGTGAAGAAACAAATATAAAGATATTTAGTATGTAGGCTATGAAAGGTATGACTGTTAATTATGATTCAGGTAACAAAAGATAATTTCAATCTGGAGCAGATATGTCAATCGGGACAGTGCTTTAGAATGTTTCGTGAGAGCGATGATTTATACAGTGTTATTGCAGGAGAAAGATATCTGGAGATAGAACAGAGGAATGACGAGTGCGTTTTCTACTGTGAAATGTCAGAGTTTGAAGATTTCTGGAAACCGTATTTTGACTTGGACGGTGATTACGCATCATATATTGGAGCGATTGATTCACAAGATACATATTTGAGCGAGGCGGCGTCTTTTGGCTCCGGTATAAGAATTCTGCGTCAGGATTTATGGGAGATGATAGTCACCTTCTTAATTTCCCAACAGAATAATATTACTCGTATCCATAGATGCATTCAGAATATCTGTGAGCGCTATGGAGAGAAAAAAGAGAGCATACATGGAAAGGTATACTATACATTTCCAACTCCGGAGTCTTTAGCGGGGCTGGCTGAGGACGCTCTGATGGAATGTAATCTTGGATACCGCAGTAAATACGTGGTGCGTACCGCAGGAAGCGTTGAAAACGGAGATGTGGATTTGGACGCGCTGCGGGTAATGCCGTATAAAGAGGCTAGGGAAGAACTGTTGAAATTATATGGGGTAGGGGCTAAGGTGGCAGACTGCATCTGCCTTTTTGCACTCCACCATTTGCAGGCGTTTCCCATAGATACACATATCAATCAGGCACTTGAAGGCCACTATCAGGCGGGATTTCCATGTGAGCGCTATGAAGGTTATCAGGGAGTATTGCAGCAGTACATATTCTATTATGAGTTATTTGGTGGGAAGGAAAAGAAATAAAGGTAAGAAGTGTTCGAGAGGAGAGCCGGACCACTAATGGAAATAATCACGCTTGAAAATATATCCAAGAAATATGATGGAAAAACAGTTTTAAATAATATCAGCCAGACTTTCTGTCAAGGACAATCTGTCGCATTTGTCGGACATAACGGCTGCGGTAAAAGTACGTTGTTAAAAATCATTTCTAAACTTGCAGCGCCCACATCCGGAAAGGTCATCTATGGCAAGCCGCTTCTTTTTCACTATATTCCTGAAAAATTTCCGCCTGTTCCGCTTACAGCAAGGGAATACCTGATGCGAATGGGGACAATAAGCGGGATAAAAAAAGAAAAAGTAAAGCATGATGTTGAAGCCTTTGCGAATGACTTTTTTATGGAAGAATTACTGGACACCCGGATGAATGCTCTTTCTAAAGGAACTCTGCAAAAAGTAGGGGTAATTCAGGCGCTTATAAAAAGACCCGACATTCTTCTGCTGGATGAACCCCTGTCCGGTCAGGACATAGAATCTCAGAAAGTATTTATAGAAAAAATTAATCAGATGCAAAATGATAACGTTACGGTTTTCATGTCATGCCATGAGAAAAAGTTGATAGATGCAATTGCTGCAGATGTATATACGATAAAAAACGGAATGCTTCAAATGTATGAACCGCAGACTGTAAGAACTTATACCGTTATTCTGGAAAATGTCAATGAGCTTAGTCCGATAGACGGAATGATGAAATATGGACGTTATTTCCGGTGGAAGGTTGAGGAAGATATGTGTGATAAGCGGCTTCCTGAATTACTTGCGCAAGGCTGGAGGCTTAGGGGAATGGAAGTGGATGAAAGGTCTGAAATATGAGCAGAATTGTTGAATTGGTAAAATATCAATTACGGATATACTTCAAAGGCAACAGGTTCATTATGCCTTTCATTGTGGTTTTCATTTTTATGTATATGATGTATACAGGCATAGGAAAGGTAGAGATAGTGGATTTCTTTTGCATAACATGTTACTTGGTATTTTTGGTTATGGTATGGACGGGATTTAGTGTCGCATCTGCTGAAAATGAAGTAACAGAGCAGATACTGATGCTCCGAGTTAATAGCAATTCGGTTTATTATATGGGAAAAGAGTTGTTTCTGATTGTAATCGGACTTCTGATAAATTGTATATGTCTGACGTTTCCGGTTATAAAATATGTCTTAAGTGTTATGAGTCAGACGGTGATATTTGACAGACCGCTTATGGGTAGCGACGTCTTTAATGCTTTTATTTTGCTGGCAGGCTGTTCTATCGTCGGAGGAGCACTGGGAAGCTTTCTGCATCCTAATGTTATGAGAGACGGAAAAGCGGCAATGCTTATTACACTTCTGGCAGCAGTGCTGACTATCATAAGGACTTCTATTGTGTCTGAAATACCGGTTCTTAAATTTATAACGTGGATTCTTCCGCCGGTGGACAAAATATTTATCGCATATGGTAAAGAGGATTTCTTCAGGCTGGGACAGACGTTTGGGATTTTTATGTTGTTGCTGGGGTATGGAGCCATTTATAGTTTGATAAAGAGTGTGATTTGCTGCTGGCGGAAGTATAGTTAATATAAGCAGGTTATTGTGTCAAAGGGGTATTTTATATACTGAGATGGCAGATTGCGCAAAATGTTCCCTCGCGCCTGGCTTCGGAATATGGATTTTCTAAATATTCCGGTAAAGTTGTGGATGGTGGACGCAACCGCCCGCAATTCGCCGTCCGGGCTCAGTGCGGGCTTTTCGGGACATCCGTGTCCCGAAATTGCTGGGTATCGAGCGGAATATTAAGAAAATCTCATATTCCTTCGCAAGGCACTTCGTGAACATTTTGCGCAATCTGCCAGCGAAAGTTAATAGAATCGCCTTTTGATGCCAGAACATATAGGTAATTGCGAAACTGCCGTCTTGAATAACGTAGCTCCGCAAAGGTCTAATGCTATAAGAATGAGTAATTGTGAACCTAACTATTTTCATAACGTAGTTGTACACTATATGTAAATTGTGACAGGGTGCTATGGAGCCGTCGGTACTTAGGCTGCGTATTTTGCAGCCTTATGTACCGCTACGAGCGACAATGCAGCGCAATGTCATTAAGTTTAGTATTTTCGTACCTTGAAAATTTAATAATAATCC
>CAMWWS010000268.1 GCA_947178085.1 uncultured Lachnospiraceae bacterium
GAATAATACAGAATCCCACATAGCTCATCTGTAACAACCGGCTCATAGTTCCACCAGCCTTTAAAAAGAATCTGAGGTACTCCATCCACTGCCTTTATCGCGTAATATATCACATTGTCCTTTATATGTAATTCATCAATACCGTCGCCGTCTATATCCAAAAAACAATATTTAATATCATTATCCCAAAACAAGTTGCTGATCGTAACCTGCTTTTCTTCCTGTTCTACCGAAAGTTTACCATTCAGAAAACGCTCATAGATTTCCATAGGATCTGAATCAGCTTCATTATCAGCATCTGATTTAGCATCTATGTCTTCATCTAAATTTTCTGATTCATTTACATCTTCCGGTTCCGGTGCTTCATCTTTATCATGTGTTATGTCAACTTCACTATAAATTATGTAAACCTCACTATTTTCTACATGTTCTAAGTTTTCTACATTTTCTTCACTTTCCATTCCATCAAAAGAATCCGTATATGCATCTTTCCCACACCCGGTCAAAGCCGTCATTGTAAACATAAATAACAGGATTTTATATCTGCATATGTATCCTTTAAATTTTTCTTTCATTCCTCATTTCTCCTGCCGTAATTTGACTATATTATCTAACCTTTTCCTCATTTCGGATACCTTACGGGAACAGTTCCAAAATCGCATAAATCAAATACCATCATATCCCAATCCACATCCTCCGAATCCTCTATATACTGCCGTTCTCCGGAAGAAATCCGGTATACTATAAATCTTTGCAAATTGTAACTGTCATAAAGAATCGTGTCCGCATCTAAAAAACCGACAGCGCAGCACATATTAGCTCCCGAGAATATCTCTTTCGGAACTTCAAATGTCTCTACTTCTCCGGTATTTACATTCACCCGGTCCATCAACCAAGCCGCATCTGCTAAGCCTTTCTCATACTTATCAGTATAAAAAACAGCCAAATAGATTGCATCTTCCGACTCCGCCCACTTGAAGTCATACACGTAATCAGATTCAGAATCTGATTGCTTTTGATATACTGTTTCTCCTTCACCTGAGCGCAGTACGATTCCCGTGATATCTCCCCAGCATGATTCTTCCGTTCCCGTCAAAAACGCGTAGCTCTGTTCATCAGGTCCATATTCTGCCTTTATAGGACCTGCAAATCTAAAATCACGCTGTCCACACAAGCAGTCCTCCTCATCAATATCATGAGGAGCATAATAAGCTGACTCTAACAGCTTCCGGTTTCCATTCTCCAAATCATATTCATAGAGTCCCACATCCGTACAGGCAATCATCCTTGAAGCATCCTCCGTCATGTCGCATGTCCCATAATACAACCCTACTGAAAATGAATAGTAATCACCCATAAGTTCACGCAGGTCACAAAGCGAAGAAGCTTCTTTAAAATCTCCATCCATAAAATACAGTACTCCATCCAGTTCATAGACATAGCCTCCATCTACAGAGTACGGTCGCATCATTCGACATTCCAGACATTCCGGCCATCTTAACTCCTTATCCCAAATTTTGGAATCCTGCCTGAAAACTTCACGAAGTTTAAAGTCCGGAGCTTCCGCTAAGAAAAAAATCTTCTGCTGCAGTTTTTCATCTGCAAAATAACAATCACTTGCAAAAAGGAGGGTATCTGCATCAACACGAATACAGTCATAACAATAATGAGTCCAACCAAAATTCAGTATCCCCTTTTCACCGTTCAATTCCGCTATCGGTTCTGTAATATTTACTTTTTCAGCATGCAGTATCTTATTTTGTCTCTCCGATACTTGTACTGCCTGCGTTTCTTCTGGCTCCATCTCTTCTGATTCTATCTCTACTGGATTTTCACTCTTCGGTTGGATTTCTTCCGGCTTCTCACTCTCCCTCTGAATTTCTTCCGCTACTTCCGCTTCTGTCTTCTCCTGCCCGGACTGCTCATTTGTTCCGTCAGAAACCATACTTTCTTCCACGGCGGCGTTTTCAATTACAGGTACATCCCTGCTGCCGACTATCAATTTTATACACAGACCTATAATAAAAATTCCAGTAACAACCGAGATAGCAATGACTTTTTTCTTCATTTATACCCTTCTCCCAAATTTGCTTGTCTCTAAAGGTTTTACATTATGAAAATAAAGATATAGATTACTCTTGACTGATAGTATACTGTAAGTCATATAATATAAATATAAACAGCAAAAGTCAATGCAACAGTGCGCAAATTCGCATATTGAGAAAGGAGCATGGTTATAAAATGAAAGTTCTATTAATTAACGGAAGTCCGCACGAAAACGGCTGTACATATACAGCGCTGAGTGAAGTGGCAAAGACACTTGAAACAGAGGGGATTGAAACACATATTTTTCATATTGGTAAGAAACCCGTCCGTGGCTGCATTGCCTGCGGTGCATGCGGAAAGCTGGGAAAGTGCGTGTTTGACGACGATCCGGCAAATGAAATGATGAAACTTATGCAGGAAGCAGACGGTATAGTGATTGGTTCACCTGTTTATTATGCAGGACCGAACGGCGCCCTTTGTGCGTTATTGGACAGAGCATTCTATGCGGGCAGCGGCTTTGAATTTAAGCCTGCGGCAGCGGTAGTAAGCGCAAGGCGAAGCGGTACGACGGCAACCTTTGACCGCCTGAACAAATATTTCACTATAAACCGTATGCCTGTCGTTTCCTCTCAGTACTGGAACGGCGTTCACGGATCTACGCCTGATGATGTGAAAAAAGACGAGGAAGGTCTGCAAACCATGCGCACTATTGGTTACAATATGGCATGGATGTTAAAAAGCATAGCCGAGGGAAAACAGCCGTTACCTACGATTGAGCCGTTTAATCGCACTAATTTTATCAGATAATAAAAAGGAGTCAGGAAAATGAAAGCGTTATTTGTAGGAGGAACAGGTATCATAAGCACTGCGATAGTCAAACGGCTCGTTGAGGAACTGCATTGGGAAGTGTGGCTTATCAATCGAGGCAACAGGCAGAATGTTGTGCCAAAAGGCGTGCATCAGATAATCGCGGATATCAATAACGAGGCAGATGTAGCGGACAAGATCAAGGACCTTACATTCGATACGGTCTGTGAATTTATCGGTTTTCATGTGGAAGATGTGGAGCGGGATTACAGGCTGTTCAAAGATAAAACAAGGCAATATATCTACACCAGTTCCGCATCGGCTTACCATAAACCGGCAGCAGGATATATTGTAAATGAAGGAACTACCCTCGCTAATCCTCATTGGCAGTATTCCAGAGATAAGATTAAGTGCGAGGAGTTTCTGATGCAGAAATACCGTGAAGAGGGATTCCCTGTCACTATCGTCCGTCCGAGCCACACATACGACGAGCGTCATATTCCTCTCGGCGTGCATGGGAAAAATGGATTCTGGCAGGTCATTAAACGTATGATGGAAGAAAAACCTGTCATCATTCAAGGCGACGGAACATCTCTCTGGACGCTGACTTTTAACACGGATTTTGCCATCGGTTACACAGGGCTGATGGGAAACCGTCATGCGATTGGGGAATCATTTCAGATTACAGGCGACGAGACGCTTACATGGAATCAGATCTATGCGACTATTGCGGATGCTCTGGGTGTAAAACTGAACGCATACCATGTGGCATCTGAATATCTGTCTGCAGTTGGGGATAAATACGGATATGACTTCGAGGGAAGCCTTATCGGAGACAAATCTGTGTCAGTAGTATTCGATAACAGCAAACTTAAAAATGCTGTACCGGATATGAGGACCCTCGTGCGGTTTGACCAGGGAGCGAGAATTGCTCTTGATTATGTGCTGTCCCACCCAGAAGAATGCCAGTTAGAAGACCCGGAATTTGACGCATGGTGCGACCGCGTTATTGAGGCTCTTGAAAAATCCAAGGCAGGAATATGATTCCTGCCTTTTAGCTTTAACTCCTTATTTCTTCATCAATTCCGCACCGGCATTCCATGCTTTTCCAACCTGTTCACCGGACACATAATATCCATGCTGGAACTGGTCGAAGATAAGTGCATCCAGTTTCGCAGGATCAACCTTTCCATTATCGGACAGAACACTTTCTTCCGCCGCAGTATTAACAATTTTTCCTACGATGCAGTAAAAACTCTCTGTTTCAACCACCTCTGCAAGTTCACACTCCATCACTACCGGAAATTCCTCAATGATCGGAGCATCTACATGAGTACTTTTTGCTGCCGTATATCCGGTTCTCTCAAATTTATCGGTCATTTTATTTCCTGTAGCTATGCCAAAGAAATCCGCCACATCCATGTGCGCTCTGTCTGCAAGGCTTACAGTAAAAGCTTTTCTCTTCAGAAGATTCTGCGTAGTCTTGTGTTCTTCATCAATAAACAATGCAATCCTGTCTTCATTACAAATCATTCCCCATGCAGCATTCATGACATTTACCTTGTCCTCGTCTCCATATGCAGCTACCATAAGAACCGGCATAGGATAAACAGCCTGAACT
>CAMWWS010000269.1 GCA_947178085.1 uncultured Lachnospiraceae bacterium
ATACTTACCTAAAGGAAAGTGTGCAAGGTATGGGGGTTTGGGAGGAACATGGCAAACCGCGGTATTTCACAGGAATGTCTGAACGACACAGGCTTCAGCTATACCCTGTCTTTAATCAACGGAAAATATAAAATGACGATTCTTTATACTTTAATGGAGTTTGGGATTGTCCGTTTTAATGAAATGAAAAAATATATCGGCGATATCTCCTACAAAACCTTAAGCTCTACACTAAAAGAACTGGAAGCCGACAAGCTTGTACACCGGGAAGAGTATCCGCAAATTCCGCCCAAAGTAGAGTACAGCCTGACTGAACGTGGAAAATCTCTGATGCCTATTTTAGACGGAATGTGTGAATGGGGTGACCGGAACAGAATATGAATTTAATGATATTGACCAGTATAGTCGATATCATTTCAAATCTATTGTATAACATTTATCCTGTGTATCAACAACATACAGAACATCATCTTTGAGGAAATACCTGTTCAAATACACCGGCAGTGAAAATTCACCTATAATATCCCACTCTTTTCCCCCATTTGCGGACTGATATAACCGGAATCTATACTCACTGCTATTCATTTTCATGTCCAAAATCAGATATGCATCTTTTCCTTCCTGCTCAAACACAGGTGCAAAACCGTTGCAGTTGTCTACTGAATCATCCACCACATAAGGCTCCCATGTTTTCCCGCCATCCTCCGTATGGTAAAAATAGCTGCTGTTCCGAAGCGCAACTCCAATATACCCTGTCTTATCAAAACTCATTGTAAAACTGTTGGGATAGCTATCCAGTTGACTGCTTATGTCTATTTCCTCATAAGAATCCCACCCATCGTCAGTTCGGTACAATATCTTATACATTTGTCCCATCGCAGGAGAACTGCAATACAGAATGCTTCCATGGGTTTCATCAACCATACTTATGTAAACTTGATTAGTAGTATCATATTCTACAGGAATCTCCAGTTTGATATTCCTTTCTTCTTCCGATGACCTTACCTCTATAACAGCCTCGCCGAAGCTGGCAGTATAGAGACCATCACTCTCAACATTGTTGTCCAACTCGGTCAATTCCAGCATTGGTATATCACTATATTTCTGAGCCGTTTCTGAGCTTCCACAGCCATACAATATCAGTGTCAATGCCAATGTTAATGTTAGAATTATAGTGGATTTTATCATTTTCACATTTCTTTTCATAATTTTATTTCGGCCGTTCGTCGAATCTCCTATCCTTAAAGTAATATTCTTCATCGTGTTCATTGATTTCCCTGTATACTTTGCAAGGACTTCCAAATGCTATTACATTTTCTGGTATATCTTTCGTCACAACTGAGCCTGCTCCAATCACAGAATTTTCTCCGATTGTAACTCCCGGCAAAACAACTACATTTGCTCCAATCCATACATTGTCTTCAATCGTAATCGGAAATGAATACATGCCATCTGCACGATGCTTTGGATGGACAGGGTGCCCTGTTGTACACAAGGTTACATTAGGCCCTATGAGTACATTCTTTCCTATTGTTATTTTCCAATCGTCAATCAAGGTCAGATTCATGTTTGCATATGTACCGTCACCGATTGACACATATTTCCCAACTGCCGCCGTAAGCGGAGGTACTATCCATACATTTTCTCCGACATATCCAAACATTTCCTTAAGTAGTGCCGCACGTTCACCCATACTCTCCGGAGGCAGACTGTTAAACTTGCTTACAATACCTTTTGTATGCGCCTGCAGAGCCATATTTTCCTCGTCGTCACCCCATAGATATCCCTTTTTCATTTTCTCCTGTTCTGTCATTTCTTACCTCCTTCACAGTTAAATCTTTAACCCATTTATATTTTTTATAATGCTTCCACACAGCCAACAGTTTCAACATTTCATCCATATTAATTATAAAATAAACCGTCAAAACCGGCAAGTCCAGTACAAATGCCGCTAAAAGCCCCAGCGGAACAACAATTCCCCACATGACAACTGCATCGCACATAAGACCGAATTTCGAATCGCCGCCGGCGCAGAAAATACCTCCGATGGTCGTACTGTTAACAGATTTACCGATAACATAATAAGAGCAGATAACCAACATCCACTTGAGATAATCCTTCGCAACCGGTGTAAGATTGGCAAAGCTAAGAATCATCGGACTGATTGCCAATAGAAGCAAGCCTGTTATTACGCCGCTGATAATGGCCAATCTGGTAACAAGACCTCCATATTCCCTGGCACGCTCCAGATTGCCCGCACCCAGCTCGTTGCCTACTAAAATACTGCCTCCGCTGCCCACTCCCATGCAGAAACATATCAGCAGATTTTTCGTCACGTTCACAATTGTATTAGCGGCTACCGCATCTGACCCTAAATGACCAATGATAACAGAGCCCATGGTAAAACCAATACCCCAAATAATCTCATTACCTAATATAGGTGTAGTATACTTCCAAAAGATTCTCCACAACTCCCTGTTCCCATGCAGTAAATAGTTTATTCTGGTTTTAACCACACCTTTTCGCTTCAAGACAGCCAATATACATACAAATTCAATCACTCTTGTAATGACAGTGGCCAAAGCCGCTCCCTGCACTCCCATACAAGGTATTTCAAACAAACCGTAAATCAGTACGGCGTTTAATCCGATATTTAATACTACGCTACAGGAACCAATTATGGTTGAATGCAATGTTTGACCGGTATTGCGCATGATACAGGAATAAACAGGTGATATTCCATTCAAAAGGTAGGATAAACTCACTGCCCTGAGATATTTGGCGCCATACTCTATTAACGCTGTTTCCGTAGTAAACAGACGCATAATAGTTTTCGGAATACATGCCGTAGCAAGAGTAAACAAAAGCGAAAGAACCAGTGTCAGCTTTAGTACTAATGCCAATACCTGTTCCATGGAGTCCACATCTTTCTTTCCCCAATACTGGGCAGCAAAAACATTCTCCCCAATCGTCAGAGTAAGTAAAAACAGACTGAATACAAAATATACATTACCTGCCAGAGAAATCGCTGACATGGCATCCTGACTTAAACTTCCCAGCATAACAGCATCGGAAACACTCACCAAAGCTCCCATCAACTGCCCAAAAGCCATAGGCAAAACTAACGCAAATAATTCTTTATAAAATCCTCTGTTCTTTTCTTTACTCAAAACGAATTTCCTTCCTTTATCTGCCCTTCAATACCATCAATATATCTTAAAAACACCTTTATTTAAATAGGTTATTTACCGATTTACTATAACAATTGTTCATATTGTGCTATAATATGGTACAGAATATGAGAGAGGTATCTGGTTATGCGGCTTCGTTTTGACAAATCGGAACATGTATTTTACAACAAATCGGATTTTCCCGTATATATTCGTCCGGGTATTCTGTCACAATATCCAAACTATGCTGCAGAAAGTCATTGGCATGATGATATAGAATTTATTGTTATTTTGTCCGGAAGTATGGACTACAATGTGAACGGGGAAATATTGACTTTGCGTGAGGGCGATGGGCTTTTTGTCAATTCCAGACAGTTCCATTATGGTTTTTCCTACGAACATCTGGAATGCAATTTCATCTGCATTCTTTTACATCCTGTATTACTTTGCTCTACACAATACATTGAGCAGAAATTCGTATTACCGGTCACGACCAATGCGGCCATTCCGTATCATAAGCTCTCAGGCAATTCTGCGTGGGAAAAACAGGTACTAGATTATTTATTGGAAATATACGAATGCCGGGACACGGATACAATGGAGCTTAAAGCGCAAAGTCTATTTGGCAATCTGTGGGTAGAATTATATACACACCTGGACACCCGGAAAACGATTTCTTCCATACAAAATCACCACCTGGACTCCCTAAAACATATGATTTCTTTTATTCATAGCTATTATAAAGAAAAAATCGGCCTTGTAGAGATTTGCAGAGCAGGAAATGTAGGAAAAACTACCTGTTCAACTATTTTTATGAAATATACGAATCAGACGCCCATTGAATATCTGACAGATTATCGTCTGCGAAAAAGCATTGATTTAATGGCATCCACCGATATGGCCTTATCTGAAATAAGCTATGAAATTGGCTTCTCAGGAGCCAGTTACTTCGCAGAAACATTTCGCAAAAGATTTGGATGCAGTCCCGGGGAATACCGAAAAAAAATATTACTTTCACTTTAGTCACGATTGACTCATTGGGTCAATATCATTCCATAAAGGCTTTTTTGACACATCATTCTTTGTTTCATCAGCCACTGCATTATCTGAATTTATGTTAACCTTTAATAATTCTTTTCCTTCCTCGCTGATTTCTACGGTGTCTGCATTTGTACCCCAATTTTTATCTGCATTTTTATCTTCATTTCTTTTTTCCTCAATCTTCTCTTCAAACTTTTCATGTTCTTCCCTACGCTTTTTAACAGCCTCATCACGCTCTGCTTTCTCTTTTTCCCT
>CAMWWS010000270.1 GCA_947178085.1 uncultured Lachnospiraceae bacterium
CTGCCGGCCAGTAGTTCATCTCCGTATTGATGTTGATGGTATATTTACAATCCCAGGGCGGGGTCATGTCCTTATTCCACAAACCCTGTAAAGTTGCAGGCAGGGTTCCCTTTCTGCTGCATGCAATTAACAGATACCTTCCATAATCAAAATACAGCTTGCTCAGTCCGATATCCACAATCTGCTCAGCCGACTGCTGCACTCTTTTACATGTTGGAAGTCTGTCTCCTTCTTCCTCTCCCTCAAGATGAAGTTCCACTCTCCCATACAGGCTCCGGTAATCCGTCACATGGGTACTAAGCAGATTCTCCCAGCCCATTCCCTGTGCGGTATCCAGACATTCATCCATATGAACGCACAAAAGCCTTTGCAGCCCCTGCTGCATCCACCATTCCTGTTCCTCATAATATGATTGATTCTCTATATCCACAAGACATCTTTCCCTGTCTGCCGGAAGCTGTCCCAGAAACTTCTCAAGAGCCCACTGTTTCTCTTCCTTTGTATAATGATAAGTGGAATCAGCCGTAAAATACAACGTTACTTCCTCCGCATCTTCCACCACCAGACGCTCCCCCACAGTCCTCACACTGCCGCCCTGTGCTTCTGCCCGCAGCTTCATTGCAAATTCATATCCGCCTCTGCCCAGATTTCCATGTAGATAAATCTCATTAGCAGCAGTTTTCTCTATGCCGTCAAAAAATTTCCATCTATCCAGACCTGCCCAGAAACCAATCTTTCCTCCGGTCTGCGTGGTGATGTGCATTACGAGCACATTCACCGGGTTAACGCAGACAGTCTCCCTTTGATACCACACTCCGTTTTTACGAAATGAAACTCTGTGCAGAGCCTGCTCTAAATCCAATTCCCTGCGATAGTCCGTAATTTCTCCCGGCTCCCCGAAAGCATCAAAATCAATAGTCATATCCCCTAAGGTCTGATAAGGATGCTGACCGTTCGGGCAACCGGACATGGTAAACCACATCAGCTTCTCCGCCTCTGCAATCCTTCCGGCAAAAATCAACTCCCTGATTTTCGGCAAATTTTTCTTCATATCCGGGTTCAGCCTATTCACGGGACCGCCATACCAGATACTCTCCTCATTTAACTGCAGATGCTCACTGCCGGGACCTCCAAATATCATGGCTCCAATACGTCCATTCCCTATAGGAAACGCTTCTTCCCACTCTACTGCTGCCTTTTCATCCCATAAAATGCTCATATACTTCTCCTTTTATCTTTCCATGAATCGGAAATAGTTAAAATCAGATGTATTCCTTTTGAAGCTTTAATAAAAAAAATTTTTGCTAAAAGGAAAGCGTAATCCACTCTCCTTTTAGCAAAATCACCTCACATTGCTGTTTTTTCACAATATTTCTTATACTGTAAAGCTGCTGACACTCTTCTCTATATCAGAAGAAACGACGTTTAGTTTATCTGACATATTTGATATATCCATAATCATTTTCTGAGCCAGTTCCGCCGAAGCCAGAGTTTCCTTACTGCTTGAAGCATTTCCCTGTGCAATGTCCAATAGTTTCTGCACAATATTCTCTACCATAATTCGCTCATCATCCATATTTATAACAGTACTATGAATTGCAGTAACGCTCTTCTTGGTAATCTCAATATTCTCATAGATTTCAGTAAACTGCTTTTCTGTCTGACTCAGCTGTTTACTCTGCTCCAATATTACATTTTTGGTTTCCTTCATGGATTCCACTGCCTTACCAGAATCTTCAAACAGGGCATTAATAATTGTATCAATATACCGTGCCGATTCATTTGACTGCTCTGCAAGTTTCTGAATCTGGCTTGCCACTACTGCAAATCCTCTTCCCTGTTCTCCTACACGTGCCGCCTCAATAGACGCATTCAGTGACAGCAGATTGGTTTCCTCTGCAATCGAAGTAATCAGCTGCGCTGCATCCCTAATTTCCATTGCAGATTTATTGGTAGACAATATTTGAGTTCCAATCTCCTCTATTGTCTTTTCCGTATCCTCATTTATCTCTGTCAATACTTTCACTGTATTACGCATTTCTTCACTGGATTTTTTAATATTATCCGTATATGTATCCAGTGCTTCTGCTTCTTCTCTGGTGTTTTTGATAATCTCTCCTATATGCAGAACACTATCCGCAGCCTGGTTTGTATCAGCAGCCTGCTGTACAACGCTTTCAGATATCTCATTTATCGTTGATTCAACATTATCAACAGAATCTACTGCACTATCTACACCCTCTCGCAGTGTTTGGGAAACATCTATAAGATCAGCATGTTTTTCCTTAATCATCTTAACTGCGTCACTGACAGATTCAGCCAGATACAGTGTCGCTTTTGCAATCATTCCTACCTCATCTTTTCGTGAACTATAGACGTTTAATTTATCTTTTGTTGTCAAATCCAATGTACCTATTTCATTAATGATGCGTGCCACACCGTTAATATCTCTGACTATCAGCTTGATTGTGAGCCATATACATACAGACAGAATCAGCAATATAGATACGCACATTATGAACAGCATTATATTCATCTGTCTGATGGGAGCAAATACCACATTACAGTCTGTTAATATGACAAGCACCCAGTCCCTATCAGGCAAATATCTATATACTGCTAACATTTCCTCACCATTATCCTCATATTCATAATATGAGTTTGATGCCGTACCGCTCTTGGAAAGTTCCATTATCTTTAATATATTTTCGTCTTCAATTTCAGTACCCGTTTTCTCTTCGTCATCACAAAAGATATAGGCATTATTTGTTACATCCAGCAATACATAATTTGTTTCATTTTCATCACCCATTGCTAATTCATTCAGCGTATTTTTCAGACTATCTGCATATATGGCACCTCCCACATATCCAAAAGGCTGACCTTCATTATATATAGGATAATACATAGAAATAACCTGCTGCCCCGTTGACGGAGACTGCATAATTCCCAAATTCCATATTTCATTGGAACCAAACACCTTATCCTGCAGCTGTTTCAGGCTGTCTCCCTCACGAAGAGTTACCCCGATAGGTCCTCTGACATAAGAATTCAATACAGTAGAACCATAATCTGCCAGATATATATTTTCCAGATTTTCATTTACCGACGCATAATTATCCGTATAGTCCTGTGCATTTGTAAAAATATCTTCATCAGCAGGATGCGAAAGCGCTTCCTTCAGCTCTAATGACTTCCCATAACCTATCAGATAGTCTTCCGCTGCCTTAACATACTGTTCTACAATTTGGACACGAGTATCCACCGCATCGTTCATCTCTTCCACAATCTGTTCCCGCATCAATGAAGATACCCTATTGTCCGTACTCCGCCAAAGAACAAGAAGTCCTATTGTCAGAATGGAAATTACCATAACACTTATTTTTGCAGCAAACTTAATATTTTTCATATTCATGCCCTCTTTTCATGTTCATTAATTTTTCTTTTTAAGAAAAGATACTCTCATAAGAAAACATCGCAAAATCTGCAAAATTATCCTGACTGATACCATTTGCAGACGCGTACATTCCAATCGTACATCCTGTAAATCCGCCACTGCATTCCGTACTCATCTCATGGACATCGACTTTTTCCGCTAACTGCTTAAACCCGCAATCATTCTGCTGATAATAGAATTCCGCCCGCTGTCCACGGTTTACAATTTTTAATTCAATTCTTCCTTTTTGCACTTCTTCATGTGCCAGAGTCTCTTCCACTCCGTTTTTGCAATAAATCAGGTGCAGTTCTTCCTTATTATTGCAAAGACGTTTTACAAGCCTCAAATGCCATCCATCCCCGCACAAGATGCAGAGTCCGGCTTCTTCCTGCCCCTTAGGTGCAAATTCCATGACTGTTGACACCTGAAAGAAGTAATCCCTCTGACGTAAGCCCACATATGCCGGATTTGCTTTCTGCTGCAATGTCTGCGGCAGTGTATACAATCTTAAGCAGCCTTCCCTCTCTGATAGCGAAACAGCTCCTTTATCCGGATTGCGTAGCATCACGAAATCATGAGGCAGCTTTTCCCTGAAAAAATGATATGCACGGCTCTGTGGTACGACATAGGAAGCTTCACCTTCAAATTCCACTATATCTTCAAGTTTTCCAACTCCAGGATTCACTATGGGCCAGCCGTTTTCCCATATAACTTTTGCTAAGAAGGTATCTCTTCCCGTATTGACATATCCTTCGCATTTTCTCGATGCCAGCATGACCATATACCAGTTACCACGTCCGTCATCCACCAAGTCTCCGTGTCCTACTGCCATAATCGGATACTTAGTTCCCAGATGCCTGTGCGTTAAAATCGGATTATCCGGATTACCGACATACGGTCCCCACAGATTTTCACTTCTCGCTATGGCTACGCAATGATCCGGTCCGGTTCCGCCTTCCGCATGCATAATATAATAATAACCATCTTTTTTATATAAATGGGGGCCCTCCGGCCAAATACCCC
>CAMWWS010000271.1 GCA_947178085.1 uncultured Lachnospiraceae bacterium
CATATAGAAATCACCCAAGAGTTCATGAATATCACAGACTGGAGAAGCTTCTTTAAAATCCTCATCCAGAAAATACAGCACTCCATCCATCTCATAGACAAAACCTCCATCCACAAGCTGCGGACACGTCATCCGTTCTTCCAAAGTCTCCGGCCACCTCAATTCCTTATCCCATGTTTTGGAATCCTGCCGGAAAACCTCATAGGGTGTAAAATGCGGTCCTTCCGCCAGAAAAAAAATCTTCTGCTGTAGTTTTTCCTTTGGAAAGTAACAATCAGTAACCATAAGGAAAATGCCCTCATCTACCCAGATACGGTATTCATACCAATTATATCTCAGTATCCCCTCTTCTCCGTTCCATTTCACTACCGGTTCTTTTACAGATATGGTATGGGGATCTGCAATCTTACGCCACCACTCTTTTTGTTCCTGCTCCGGCTGTGCCTCATCTGCCTTCTTCAATTCTCCTATTTCCTGCTCAATCCACTCATTTAGCCTGTCAAAAACAACTCTTGTTCCTATAGCAGCGTTTTTAATGACAGATATCCCTTCGCTGGCATAAACAGGTTTTACACACAGACCCAAAATCAAAAATCCTGCAATTATTGAAACGATAATAGTTTTTTTCTTCATCACTAATCTGCCTCCATAATATTAGCATACCAATTGAAATTACCAACGTATCATATTCTTTTCAAACTTTGCAGTATATGCCTGTTTTAATTCGTCAGCAGATATTCCATAACATAGCATAACATCATTGTAATACATAAGAACATCAGCCATTTCCTCAACAAGGTCTTTTCTTATTTCAGCATCATTAGACGCCTTTATATCGCCGTGTTTTTTAATAATATCAATCACTTCGCCAATTTCACCTATCATCCAAAGCAGCTTGTGTTTACCGGTTTCCGGAGAAAGCTTTTCCCATTTATCTTTGTATTTATCCTGAAGTCTTTTTTGCATATCCAGCATTTCGTTTATACTAAAATCAGCCATACTATCCACCTCCGAATTCACATTTACTTACCTGATTATACCACAATGTTATGTCCCACACCAACAGCACACAAATTTATCAAATGATATTTAAAATATCTAATGGTGTTTCAAGCTGTATAAATTCAGCTTTTCTCTTTGAAGGCTGAATTGTATTTTCTTTTAAATACCACACAGCTTGTGCCGCCTTCATACCTACCATTTCTGCCGCTTCCAATTCATTACTTCCCCCATCGCCAACATATAAGCAATGCTCGGCTTGTACATTCAACTTTTTTAAGCATCTTTTAAATATAGCAGGATTTGGTTTTTGCAATCCCTCGTCAAACGATAAACATACAGCATCAAAATACGAATACAAAACGCTTTTTTTAATAATCATTGCTTTCTCTGAAAAACAATTGCTTATTAACCCAATTAGTATCCCCTTTCTCTTTAATTCACTTAACATCGGGATAATATCTTTATGTAGATGTTCAAACGCCTCTTCTCGATTCCGAATACGCTTATTTACAAGTAGATTCATTTTGGCTTCCGAATAACAATCATTTGTTTTGAGTATTTTTTCCAAAATCTCCTCTAAAGTTATTTTTCCAATTGTTCTATCTGTTTCTGCTGTACGCCATATCTCTTGAAACTTCTCTTCTTCAATGTTTGCATCAAGTGCCATCTGTGTTCCAAAATAAAATGGACTTTCAAAAAGAGTTATAAGCGTTTCATACATGTCAAATATTACTGCTTTTACCATTAACATCACCTCAAAAATTCAAATATGTTAATTATATTTCGTTTTTCACAATCGGCTTGAATAAAGCTACCAAATATGATACGTTATAAACACATAAGGGAGCGCCTTGCAGTAACATGATTGTTCCCATATCTCAATCTTATCATATAACATATCGTCAAGCGATTATTTTATCACAGCTTTATAAGCTTTCATACATTTATGAAATCAGTGAAACTTCCGACTTGTATATTCTTTTATTTACGGAATGTAATACCTTGAAAATATAATATATTTACCTGGGCAGCCGGGGGACGTGCTCTCACCCGTTCCGAGTCTTGCGGAAGGTGGTGATTATTATGAGTACATATGAAGAATTGAGTCTAATAGTAAGTACTGCTTTGCTAATTGTAACAATTCTGAATTTGAAAAATAAGAAATAGCCGTCCTGCTCCTGAGAAAAAGTAGACGGCTATCACTTAGTCAACTATTTAATTCACCGGGACGGGTAGTGTGCACCTACCTTCCGGCTGTCCTGTTAAGTATATTATATGCCGTACATACAGATTTTTCAACTATATTTTAAAACCGCCCAGTGACACAAAATAAAAAACACCGCAGCTTCACGGTGTTTTTAAGTAGCGAGAGGGGGACTTGAACCCTCGACACCACGGGTATGAACCGTGTGCTCTAGCCAGCTGAGCTATCTCGCCATATTCTATATTATGATTTCTCATAAAATGGGACCTATAGGGCTCGAACCTATGACCCTCTGCTTGTAAGGCAGATGCTCTCCCAGCTGAGCTAAGATCCCATTCGATAACGGGTTGTCCGCAAAACCGCTTTCACAACCCGCTTTGCTAGTATAACAAGATATAATACCTCTTGTCAAGCATTTTTTACACAAATTATAGTTACATCCTCTCCGGCGCCGAAAATCCAAGCAAATCAATACAGGTTTCCAACACATCTCTGGTTAACATAAGTAATGCTATCCAACCGGACTGTTTCACTTTATCTTCTTCCGTCAGAATCTTCGTTTCATGGTAGAAATGATTAAACGCATTCGCCAAATCATAAATATAAGCACAGATTTTATGAGGAGCAACTTCCTCATAAGCACTCTCCATCATCGCATTAAACTTCGCAATCTCAAGCATGAGACTCTTTTCCGCTTCACTGGCCGCCTCCCGCAGCAGAATATTCTCCCTCTTGCCATCACTGCCTGCCGCGTCATTACCCGCGCCGCTTTGTTCTTTATATTTTGTCAAAATCGACTTAATCCTGACAATCGTATATAAAATATACGGACCGGTATCTCCTTCAAAAGAAGTAAATCTGTCAATATCAAAAATGTAGTCCTTCAGCGCCTGATTGGACAAATCGCCATATTTGACCGCAGAAAGCGCCACCACTCCTGAAATTTCCTTTGCTTCCGTTTCACCCATGGATTTATTATCTGCAATCTTGCGGTACATCTCTTCATTAATCTCACGAATGAGATGTTCAAGACGCATAACACCGCCATCCCTTGTTTTGAAAGGCTTGCCGTCCTTGCCGTTCATGGTTCCGATTCCGATATGAAGCAGTTCCGTCTCCGGCTTTACCAGTCCGGTCTTTCTTGCACAGCGGAATACCTGCTCAAAATACAGCGCCTGACGTTTATCTGTCAGATAAATCAGTTTGTCCGGCTGATACTTATCCATACGGTCCATAATAGTTGCTAAATCCGTTGTATTGTATAAAGAAGCGCCGTCTGATTTAAGAATCATGCAAGGCGGTACTTCTTTCGTATCCGTCTCTTCTTTTACGTCTACTACAAGCGCACCCTCACTCTCATACGCATAGCCGCCTTTTTTCATGTCCTCGACCATGCCCGGAATCAGTTCCTGAACATCTGACTCACCTTTCCAAAGGTCAAACTCCACATTCAGGTTCCCGTAGTTTTTCTTCAAATCCTCTATTGACACATTCATAATATGCTGCCAGAGCGCCCTGAATCCGGGTACGCCGGTCTGCAGCTTGTAAGTCGCTTCCATTGCTTCTGCTTTGTACTGCGCATCCTCTTTGGATTTAGCGCTTGCTGTCGGATAGATTTCCTCCAGTTCCGATATGGTAAAAGGCGCTTCTTTCGGGTATTCTCCCTTATAGCTATCATCAAAATAGACAAGTTCCGGTTGTCGTTTTTTTAATTCCGTGATAACAAGTCCCATCTGTAATCCCCAATCTCCCAGATGAACGTCTCCGATAACTTCGTGCCCTGCATAACGGCAAATCCGCTTGATACTCTCACCGATAATCGCCGGACGCAGGTGTCCAACATGAAGCGGTTTCGCAACATTGGCGCCGCCGTAATCTACAATAATCATCTTTGGATGCTCAGGCATCTGCAATCCGAATTTCTCATTTTGGCACATTTCCTGTAAATACTCTTTTACGAACTTCTCTGTCACTTTCAGATTCAAAAATCCGGGCGCGACTGCCTCAGCCTGTGAAAAAACCTCACTGCCCTGCAATTTTTCCGCTACTTCATTCGCAATCATAATCGGCGCTTTATGGTACTGCTTCGCGCCCGCCATCGCACCGTTACACTGAAACTCGCACAAATCGGGTCTGTTGGATAATGTCACTTTTCCTAAATCCGCCTGATATCCTGCTGCTTCAAATGCTTTTTTCATTTCTTCTGAAATCAAATCCAAAAATTTTTTCAT
>CAMWWS010000272.1 GCA_947178085.1 uncultured Lachnospiraceae bacterium
ATACGGGTCTTCATAAGGAATACAGTGGAGGAAACACCCATAAGGCTGTGCTTATGCAGGATTGCATGGCAGTAGATATACGATGCGTTAGAGTGTGCAAAGCGCTGCAGCCGCTGTTTGAACAGATAACGGGCGTTACTTATTGTGAAACGGGGGGACAGAAACTGGCAGATGTTACGGCTATTTCCTGCGATGAAGAAGGTTACAGGAAATTGAGTATGGAGCTTGGCAGAGCGGCCGCCAGGATGGGATATCTGGTAGTATGGAATCCGATGATTACCATTAAGATAAAGTAAGTTTTCTTGACAAGAATTTCAACAGTATTATATTATTCTAATAAGAGAAAATATGACAGGATATCTATTTATAATATAAGTATAATAATTAATAGAAATAGAGCTATTGGATAAATGCAGTTGTAGGAGCCGAATGAAAGAGGCAGAATATGATTAAAGACAACCAGAAATATTTTAATAGATTACATCTTTTATTGGATGCACTTGTTGTTGCCGCTTCGTATATTCTTGCGTGGTACTTGAAGTTTGACAGCCCTTTTACCGATATAGATCCGGCAATAGGCGTGCTTTCTCAGAGTACCTATTTTGAAATGCTCTATTATATTGTGCCAGGATATGTTATTTTATGCTATTATTTCAAATTATATACTCCCAAAAGAGCAACTGCACATAAGTATGAGATTTTCAATATTATTCAGGCCAATACGGTGGGAGTTATCATGCTTATGGTGGGAATGTACGCAGTTAAGCAGATGGACTTTTCACGTGGTATGATGGGTATATTTTATATTTCAAATATTACCTTTACGGCCATATATCGTTCTATTATCAGGCTTACGCTCCAGCATTTCAGAAACAAAGGTTTTAACCTGAAATATATTCTGCTGGTCGGTTATTCAAGGGCGGCGGAAGAATATATAAAAAGAATAAATTCAAACCCACAATGGGGCTACGTCGTACGCGGCATTTTAGATGATTCGGTACCCAGAGGAGCGGTATATAAAGGTGTCAAGGTTATTGGCTCAATTGATAATCTGCTATATATTTTGCCTGAGAATAAACTGGATGAAATTGCGATAACGCTATCACTAAATGATTATGACCGTCTGGAAAAAATAGTGGCGCTGTGCGAAAAGTCCGGTGTGCACACAAAGTTTATACCTGATTATAACAGCCTGTTCCCAAGCAGACCGTATACTGAGGATTTGATGGGACTTTCCGTTGTCAATATCCGTTATGTTCCGCTGTCTAATACCCTGAATTGGATACTTAAAAGGATTGTTGATATTGTGGTTGCATTAATAGGTACTGTAATATCCTCGCCTATTATGCTTGTTTCAGCAATTGCTATTAAGTGCAGCAGCAAAGGACCTGTCATATTCAGGCAGGAGCGAATCGGTCTGCACAATAAACCGTTTATGATGTATAAATTCAGGACGATGGAAATACAGAAGTCTAGTACGGAGAAAAAGGGCTGGACGGTAAAAAATGACCCTCGTGTCACAAAAGTGGGCAAATTGCTTCGAAGAACAAGCATGGACGAGCTACCGCAGCTTTTTAATATTATAAAAGGCGATATGAGTATAGTAGGTCCGAGACCGGAAAGACCGCAGTTTGTTGAAAAATTCAAAGAAGAAATTCCAAGATATATGGTGAAACATCAGGTCAGACCAGGACTTACAGGCTGGGCGCAGATTAATGGATATCGTGGAGATACTTCTATTAAACGACGGATTGAATATGATATCTTTTACATTGAGAACTGGACATTGGCTTTTGACATTAAGATTATGTTTTTGACAATATTTAAAGGCTTCATAAATAAAAATGCATACTAAAGAAATACTATTATTAGCAGATGTTAATAATCATGGTGGTTTGTACGAATTTCTTAAGAAATTATAAAAATTGCTAAAAATGTTACAAAGTTGTTGCATTTGTTACAATATGTAGTATAATCGTAAAGGGTAGCAACATTATTTTGTTACGTGTGCATAAACAAGGGATTAGAGGAGTACATGATATGACAAAAACTAATAAAGATGCATATGAAGATGAAAGAAGAACCAAGAAGAAACCGGCAGGGAAAAAGCCTGTTAAAAAGGAACTCAGTAAAAAAGAGAAGGCAAGGAAAAAGAGAAGAAGAATAGTTTTCTTTACATTGGAAATTCTGGTTTTGATAGTTATGGTCATAGTTTTGTGGGGAGTTCTGAAAGTTGGGGAAACCGGACATGTGGAAATTGTGGAAACGGATATTGTAATTAATGACCAGGTGAAGGAAGCGGCAGAAACGACGATGCTTGGATATCGTAACATTGCGTTATTCGGTGTAGACAATACAGGTGGATTGTTATCGAAGGGCACCAGAAGCGATACGATTATGGTTGCGTCTATCAATCAGGATACGGGTGAATGTAAACTGATATCTGTTTATCGTGATACTTATTTGAATTTGAGTAATGATGACTATAATAAATGTAATGCCGCTTATTCAAAGGGTGGTCCTCAAATGGCAATTAATATGTTGAACATGAATCTGGATTTGAATATCACGGATTTTGTTACAGTAGGTTTCGCAGGATTGACTGATACAATCGATGCTTTGGGCGGTGTTTATATTGATGTGGAAAGCAATGAAATTGTGCATTTGAATAATTATCAATCATGTATTGCAAAAGATTTAAAGCGCTCTTACACGATGGTAGAATCGACAGGATATCAGCTGCTTGACGGTCTTCAGGCAACCGGATACTGCCGTATACGTTATACTGCAAGAGGCGACTTTGAACGTACGGAACGCCAGAGAGAAGTATTAAAGGCTGTTGCAGATCAGGCAAAGAAAGCACCTGTGACATCGCTTGGTGCTATTGCCAATAACGTTTTTGATGAAGTTTATACTTCTCTAAGCTTAGATGAAATAGTTAATTTATTAAAAGATGTTTCAAAATATAGTATTACAGATACAGCAGGATTTCCAAGGGATGAACATATAGGAGACAAGTCATTCGGTACTAAGGGACGCTGCGTAGTTCCGACGGATCTGGAGGCTGATGTTAGATGGCTTCACGAATTCCTGTTTAACGATAGTAACTATGAGCCGTCTAATACGGTAAAAGAATGCAGTAGAAAAATTCAGGCGGATTATGCAAAATAGGCTTAAGAAATAGAACTTAAAAAAGAATCATAAAGGTTAAAGGGGCTGGCATTTCAGCCCCTTTCGTGTTATTATATATTATGTATTTGCGCAAGGGGGAAATGCTTTGATAGATAATGTGGATGTTATCATCCCGACTTATAAGCCGGATCGGAAGTTTTTGGAATTAATGGACAGGCTTGAGAATCAGTCTATTCCTATTCATCGCATCATTATTATGAATACGGAACAGAAATATTTCGACCGTTTGACCTATGGGACTTCTTTTTCAAAAAAATATAAAAATGTATTGGTTAAGCATCTGTCAAAGAGAGAGTTTGACCATGGCCGCACAAGAAATCAAGCGGTAGGCTGCTCTGATACACAGGTTTTTGTCATGATGACACAGGATGCGGTTCCGGCAGACGAGTTTATGATTGAGAAACTGCTTGAAGCTTTGGAACCTGAGAATGTAGCGGTGTCATACGGCAGACAGCTTGCAGACGATAGCTGTTCTGCTGCCGAGAAGTATACAAGAAGTTTTAATTATCCGGACGATGGGTGCATAAAGACAAAAGACGATGTTGAGAGATTGGGAATTAAGACATTTTTTTGCTCTAACGTATGTGCGGCATATAAAAGAAGTATTTTTGACTTATTAGGTGGATTCATCAATCATACAATATTTAATGAAGACATGATTTATGCAGCCGGAGCTGTTTACGGCGGATATGGGATTGCGTATCAGCCAGAAGCAAGAGTGTACCATTCGCATGATTATAATAACAAAGAACAGTTTCGAAGAAACTTTGATCTGGGTGTTTCTCAGGCGGATCACCCTGAGGTTTTTGCAAATATTCCTTCCGAATCAGAGGGAATAAAGCTTGTAAAGAAGACAATATCATATTTAAAGGATACAAAGCAAAAAAGACAAATTCCCAATGTTATTATTAAAAGCGGATTTAAGTACATGGGATATCTGGCGGGGAAAAACTACAGGAAGCTTCCTATGAAAATTGTAGTAAAATGTTCAGCCAGTAAAGACTATTGGGAGCGGGACAGCTTAATCCGTGCAAATAAGGGGATTGATGCGACCAAAGGATATGGAAGGTCTGATGAGGAGAAGGTAATGAGAGGAGAGAAATTATAGAATGTGTGGAATCGTAGGATATATTGGAACAAAACAGGCGGCGCCTATCATTTTGGACGGATTGTCCAGACTGGAGTATAGAGGATATGACTCAGCTGGAATTGCCGTATACGATGGGGAGAAAAT
>CAMWWS010000273.1 GCA_947178085.1 uncultured Lachnospiraceae bacterium
GGATTATGGAGAAGAAGCAAGACAGATTGATCTTTTCTTGAAAAAATATGGAAAAAATATTCATAAGTTAATTAATTTTGGGTGTGGAACAGGCAGACATGATATTGAGCTTGTGAAAATGGGATATCAATGTGAGGGTATTGAT
This sequence comes from uncultured Lachnospiraceae bacterium, assembly GCA_947178085.1. Next base: position 146 of record CAMWWS010000273.1, read on the forward strand.
ATAAGTCCTTTGATGATTGAGATAGCCAAAGAGAATGTAAGCGAAACTGGGTTCAATATTAAATTCTCGGTTGCAGATATACAAGACTATTTTTCTGATAGTAAGTATGATGCTGTCATTTCACTGTTCCATGTGATGAGTTATCAAAATGAAAATAAAGATATTATGGCAGCGTTTTTGTCTGCAAGGAAAGTTTTAGAACAAGGAGGAGTATTTTTGTTTGATGTTTGGTATGGACCAGGGGTTCTCAGTGATAAACCTACAATAAGGGTGAAAGAAATAACAGATGATGGTATTAAATTGATACGTATTGCAAAACCAGACATGAATGATAAAAAAAATTTGGTAAGTGTCAATTATGAGGTTTTAGTTGTTGAGAATAGTACAGGAATAACAAAAGTAATAAATGAAATACATAATATGAGGTATTTCTTTAGACCCGAGCTGGAGTTCATGTTGCATGAGTCTGGATTTGAACTGATTGATAATTTTGATGGCAGCACACTTGGGGAAACAGGTTTTGATTCATGGACAAGTTATTTTATAGCTAAGGCTGTTTAGATGTAATATAAGTTGATCTTTTGAGTGACAAAACAGATATTGATGTAGAGAAAGATTGAATAGGGAGGAATTTTTGATGAAAAAAGGCGTAGTTGCAGCATTATCAGCGTTAATAGGAGCAGCGATAGGCACAGGAGCAGCAGGAAAGGCTGCACAGGGAAAATATAAGAAGATGCGAGATATGTCAGACAAACATTTAGAATTATTTCTGATGATGATGCAGTGGGTAAAAGTAAAACAGGATGGAAAAAATCTTGCATCGTATTTTGAAAAAAATGGATATAAGAAGATTGCTGTCTACGGCATGAGTTATGCAGGGGAGACTTTGGTTGATGAACTGAGAAACACTGATATAACGGTTGCATATGGGATCGATCAAAGATCAGATGCCCTTTACGCAGATATAAATATTGTATCTGCAGATGCGGATTTGGAAGAAGTAGATGCTGTGGTGGTGACAGCAATTACATTTTTTGACGAAATAGAGGAAAAACTTTCTGGCAAAGTAGACAGTCCAATTATATCTTTAGAGGATATTTTATATGAGATTTAGCTATCAGATGTTTTTAAATATGGAAAGGCTATAAAACTTGTGTCAGGTTTTCCGAATTAATAAAGAGGACGATATTTCATGAAAATAATGGTTATATTTGGAACACGACCAGAAGCAATTAAGATGTGTCCGGTCATCAAAGAATTGGAGAAACAAAATATGATAGAAACGGTAGTGTGTGTGACAGGACAGCATAAAGAAATGTTACATCAAGTACTGGGTGTATTTGGTATAGTTCCTCAATATAATCTTAATATCATGAAAAAGCAGCAAACATTATCGGATCTTACGATAATGATTTTAGTCAGGATTCAGAAAATTTTAGACGAAGAGAGACCAGATCTTGTTTTGGTACATGGTGATACAACAACTGCCTATGCATCTGCACTAGCATGCTTTTATAAACAGATTCCGGTAGGACATGTGGAAGCAGGGCTGAGAACTTATAATATATATTCTCCATATCCAGAGGAATACAACAGGCAGGCAATAGATGTTATGTCTGGTTTGCTATTTGCACCTACAGAAGATGCAAGAAAAAATCTGATAAATGAGAAAAAAGATGAAGATAAAATATTTGTGACAGGCAATACCGTTATAGATGCATTATATACTACAATTTGTAATGATTATCAACATGAGTATTTAAAATGGGCAAAAGGGAGCAGATTAATATTGCTGACGGCCCATAGAAGAGAAAGTTTGGGATCTATTATGGAAGGAATGTTTCGTGCAGTTAAGAGGATTGTGGATGATAATACAGATGTTAAGGTGATATATCCGGTGCATCGAAATCCGAAAGTCGCAAGGGCAGCTCAGAAGTTTCTAGGTGGAAATGAAAGAATAAAATTAATAGAGCCATTAGATGTTATTGCATTTCACAATTTTATGGCAAATAGTTATATGGTTCTTACTGATAGCGGGGGAGTGCAGGAGGAGGCTGCTGCACTTGGAAAACCGGTATTGGTTATGCGTGACACAACAGAACGTCCAGAGGGAGTCGCGGCCGGCGTCTTGAAGCTGGTAGGTACTGAAACGGATGCAATCTATAATGCAAGCCAGCTTTTACTACATAACGAAGAAGTATATCGGGGAATGACGGGTTTCAAGGATTTATATGGAGACGGCAGGGCAGCAGAGAAAATTGTAAAAATAATATTAGAGAATTGTAGAGGTTAAATGAAAAAGAAGATTTTGTTGGTATGGTATCAGCGCGGCGATAATTTTGGCGATGTCTTACTGTACCAAACATCAAAAGCGTATTTGGAAAGTGCGGGATATTGTGTTGAATCACATGAAGTAGGGGATTCAGAGAGAAGAATTGCAGAACATGCCAATCAATGTGACTTTATGATGTTTGCAGGAGGCGGAATTATCGAAAGATATGTTCCGCTTGTTATTCAAAATATAGGAGAATTGATACAGATACTTCAAGTGCCATATGGAGTAATTGGATTGGGTATTGGTACATTTGATTATCATGAGTATGCAGAAGCATTTCGATGCTGGGTGGACCAGGCGTTGTTTTTTTATGTTCGTGACGCGGCGACTAGAGATTATTTGAATCGGTTAACTGGAAATTTAAAAGTGGTATTTAGTGGGGATGTGGTATTTGGAAACAGGTTAATTGTAAGGCATATCAGAACTGGTGACAAAATCGGATTGAATCTGAGAAATATACCATATGTAGATATTCAAGGGGATTTTGACTGGAATGAATTAAATTGCGTTTTGAATGAAGTAAAATGCAGTGTAATGATTCCAGATAGTAATTCTCAGATATCAAATTTGAAGAGAAGATTTGATAATTTGAATGAGTTAGAGAATTATGAGAGTTTAAGCCGGAATTTGAAAATAGAGAGAACAATTTCGGCAATACAAAAATGTAATATAATCATTGCAATGCGGTTTCATGTTGTGCTTGTATCTGCCCTATTGGGAATAATTCCAATTCCGATATTGTATTGTCCAAAAGTAAGGTATCTTGCAGAGCAGCTTGGAATTACAGATTTAGCAATAGAGTTGGGAGAATGGGAGCAATTGCCGCAAAAGGTTGACTTGGCTTATAAAAAAATGGATAAGTATATAAATATTTTGACAGATAAAACTGCAGTACTCAGAAATAATGTACAAACAATGTATAGCACTATTATAAATAAATTGAAAGAAATGGAATGAAATATAGAATATAAAATTCTTGTTAGGAGAAAAGATTATGAGGGTAGTTTTATCAACAGATCATAACTATGTTTTTCAGACTTGTGTCACAATTTATTCTGCGATAAAGAATAATCCTAAAATAGAATATGTATATGTATTGGGTTCTGCATTAGAAGCAGAGGACGAGGCGTATTTCAGACAAACTGCAGAGAGATTAAAAAGAAATATAACAGTTATATGTGTGGAAAACAATACTGTATGTAAGTTATTGGATTCGGACCACTTAACATCTGCCACATTTAATAGATTATTGATCGATAAACTCCTGCCAGAATCAATAGAGAAGATTTTATATCTTGATAGTGATATTGTGGTTAAGGGTGATATCACAAAATTGTATGAGGACACGCGTCTGAACTTTCATACTGCCATTGTGGTAGAGGGGTTTACCAGTAAGAATAGATGCTATATAGAAAAAACAGCCGGACATAAAAAGTGTAGAAATGTAATGAGATGCGGCATAAATGCAAAGAGAAAAGTAGGTATCAAGAGAGAGGGAAAATATTTTAACGCAGGAGTTATGCTTATTAATTTACTGAGGATGCGGGAAAATAATATCGGAGAAAAATGCATAGCTGCTCAGAAAGAAATTCAATATTTTGATGCAGACCAAGGGGTTTTGAATTATGTTCTAAAGAATGATGTGGCGTATGCTCCTTCCAAATACAATTGCAGACCAGATGTTTATTCTAGAAAATGGCAGCGGTATTTACAAAGACACGCGGTGATATTTCATTACAGCCAAAAACCATGGAAAAGGTTATATGTATCAGGTGGCACTGTATGGTGGAAGTATGCGTTTGAACTGGATAAAGATAGCAGTATGAAAATATTAAAAAAAATCATAACGAAGGGATAGGAGAAGAAAGATGGAGAAGAAAAATACAGTAATGTTTCGTTTTGTTCCCACTATGAGATGCAATTACAGATGTGAAT
>CAMWWS010000274.1 GCA_947178085.1 uncultured Lachnospiraceae bacterium
AATTAGAGATTTGTGCTTTTTAAAAACAGAGCTATATACAAATTTTTCCAACTGGATGATTTGGAAATATGAGTTGTAACTTTTTACATATAGAACTGATGAAAAAAGTCTTAGTGTAGCCAGGTTTGAAAAAATCTTAAAAAGCGATTTATTAGAGTAAAGCGTTTTGTGCATTGTTAATAAAAATCGAACATAAGTTCTATTTGACGATATGCAAGTTGTATGGTATAATGCCAACAACAAAGGAAAAATGAAGCTTCACCCTTTGAAACAATCAGTCAGGTAATGACTGACTAAAAGGAGGAACCAATATGCCAAAAAATTCAAAACGTGCCAACGGAGAGGGCAGTATATTCCTAAGAGATGGCAAGTATATAGCGCAGCTTTGTATTGGCAAGAATGAGAATGGTAAACGAGCTTTTAAAACTGCAACGGCATCTACAAAGACCGAGGCGGTAGAGAAGCTGAATGAACTTAAAGAAAAGTATGGAACGATATCCTCAGTTGAAATGGCTAAAGCACCATTGTACACAATTATCGGAAAGTGGTTTGAGGATAAAAAGAATCCCGTACTTTATCAGAAGGCACTGAAATCAAATTCAATAGACAGAATTGAGAGCATTATGAACACACATGTTATCCCCGCGATTGGCAATATCCCTCTTAACGAGATTATGCCTGCGGATATACAGAGTGTAATTGATTCGATAAGCAGAAAAGGACTCTCGTTCTCAACGGCTAAGAAGATTTATGATTATACGTCATCGCTGTTTAATTATGCTGTTGATATGGAATATATCGGAAAGTCCCCTATGAAGAGAGTGCGGCTGTGCAGGGACAAATTTCCCGAAGCTAAGAAAATCGATGCTTTGACAGATGATGAGGTTCGTGCATTAAAGGAAGCGGCTACTGTAAAATACGGCAACGGTAAGCTCGTTTATGACTGCGGGTATGCAATTCCTATTATGCTTGAGACGGGTCTGCGTGTTGGTGAAATTCTTGCCTTGCGGTGGAGCAGAGTACATATGGACGGTGAGAATCCATATATTGACGTCATTGATAATGCTGTCGAGGTCAAGGATAGAGGTAACGGCGGGAAAATATCTCTTAAAATTGACACGCCGAAGTCAAAAAGCTCAAGGCGGCGTGTTCCGCTTACAAGCGAGGCAGTTAAGTGGTTTATACTTCAGAAAGATAATATGTATTTTGGGGAGAACAGTTTCGTTTTTAATGTTCGTACCGGTGAAGAACATCCGGTAAAACCCAGCCATCTGCGCCGCGCGTTTGATAAAATGCAGGAGCGGGCAGGGCTTGATAAAAAGAGACTTCATCAACTCAGACACACATTTGCAAGCCGCTTGAACGCAAAGGACGTTCCGCTGCTTACGATTTCAAAGCTGCTTGGACATTCGTCAATAAACTCCGAAATGTTTAATACTACAACATTGGGGTACATTGATGTGTCTGAGGAGCAGTTCAGAAAAGCTATTTTAAGGCTTGAAAACAATAATATATGAGGAGGCTATATCTATGATTAACTATGAAGCTATGTTAAAAAAAGCAGATGGTGTTAAGGAGGAATGTATTTTTAACGATAACGGCGACAGCATCAGCGTATTGTCCGTTATTTTGAATGGACAATCAAAATACATTGGAATCGTTAGAGTTAATGATGAGATTAACTATCTTGAGTGCTTTTCTCTGGACAATGCAGCCGGCTTTTTTAAAAAATGCGAACAGTATTGTACTAACAATGTGGGCAAGAGTTACTTTATCATGGTAAATGAGCTTAAGAACAGGAGCAGTAAAATTACACAGTATCTGTGCGAGCTTAATGAAAAAGTATACACGGTATACCCCAACGGACATATTAGCGGCAAATGTGTTTTCAAACCTGCTGATTTTATCATGGGTTCGGATAGGAGGGCAGCTGCATTGCAGCTGTTCCTTACCCTTGGATTTTCTAAAGCAGTTATTGAGATTGTTAAGACACCACCTATCATTGTGTGTAATCTCAGCCATAACAGCGATAATGATGTGTTTTCATACGTTATGAATTCGGTGAACGGCGGGAGGAGAGTCTGCACAATAAAAAATCCTAACGAGCTTCTGCATAATAGTAAACTTGAAAATAATAATGTTTTCTGCATTAAGGAAATCGGTAAAAAGTTTTGCGATTTCAGCGAGTGCATCAATGAGTTGGGGAATAATCTTGACAGTTATTTATTCACGTTTTCGCATTACGCTTTTCCTTTTGATACATATGCTCCACAGATTAAATTTAATGCCCTTATAATTCAAGAGAATTTTGGTTTTACACAAAGTGACACCTGCAAATATTACAGCAAAATTGACGGAGAGAACTACCTTGCGTTGTTCAAGAGTTTTATTCTGAAAAGAAAAATAAAAAAATGGTACGATAAAATTTATCGGACATTAAGTTCAAACGCTGAGTTCTGTAAGGATTTGCAGACAAGAGAAAAAATGATACATATGACAGCAATAGTCAGAATTACTGCAGTACTTATGAACAAGTTCTTTTCAAATTTGAAAATCAATGCTGCTGATATCTGCAAGCTGCTTATTGAATTTGAGAAAGCGGAGGTTGACTGTGAAACATACAATGTGGATAGAATTATGGTTGATATAATTAAAAGCGTTGATGAATCAAAGGTCATAGAATCAGATGATACTAAAAAGGGTAAGGGCAAATTGTCGAAAGATGAGTTTGCAATCCCTTATGGTGATGTAGTGAACGTTCTGAAAAAGTGCTATCCTGGGAAAAGCCATATAGCTATTTTAAGTGACCTTTATGAAAAAGGCTATATACAGTGCGGAGCGAAAAAGCGCAGCGATGGCATACCTACATTCGATTCCCGCTATAATGGGGAAACGGTTATTCGATTTTGGAGGATTGATTATGAGCAAAAATATGGACAGAGGGTACAAACAGCGGTCAATAACAGCATACATGGGAGCCAAGCAGCAGCTGCTTGACGAGTATTTAAAATATATGGATGGCATATCACACAATGTCTATCTTGAGCCTTGTACCGGTATGGGCAATATTGTATTGAATTACTTTACAAATGCCGAGAGAGTAATAAATGATTATAATATAAAAAATGCGCTTTTGCTGAGAGCGCTGGCTTCAACGGATTCTGACGTATCAAAACGTTTCCTGCACCATTTGGAAAATGCGGCATATGATGATGAGGTTTTTAATTCAGCACACGAGTATTATAAGAAGTTGGATTTAAAAAATAAGGTGCTTGAAGATTTTGAAGGAGACAAGCTTGCCGATATCGGCGCAGCTTTATATGTGCTGTTTCGGACAAGCTATGGCGGAAATATTACAGGTAATTACAAAAAACCTGATAAGTATTCTGATATTACTAATTTTGATAAATGTTTATATGACCTGCCCGAGATAATGGAACGGCTTCGCGGCGCAACAGTAAAAAACATGGACGCAGTTAAGTTGATTGAAGCCTATAAGGACAGAGATGATGTGTTTATGTTTCTTGACCCGCCTTATATTTCCGATGATTCTACTGATGAAACCTCAAAGCGATCTAAAAACGCGGATAAGGTTTATGAGTGCAGGATTGATTATACCAAGCTTTTGCCGCTGCTTTGCGAATCGCGTAATAAAATAATGCTGTGCAACTATAACAACAAGCTGTTGTTGGAAAAACTTGTCGGAAATGGGTGGGAACAAATCGAAATCGGTAAAAAATACATAGGGGCGGGTATGAAGAAAAATGATAAATTCAGAGCTTCGTCTGTTGAGTATATTTATATTAATTTTAATCTTTGCTAATGTTTAAATGCGTACACAATGCCATCACACGCCCCTCCCTCTCTATGGGGGTTAGTTTCCCTTGCTTGGTTGTAACGCTTGCCACGGCGCGTCCTGGTGGCTCTGGCGGTGGCAAGGTTCTGCGGTATGCTTTGGCGCGTTTCCTTTTAGCAAAAATAGCAAAATGGGTAAAATGGAAAAAATTATTTTTAACCATTCCTATAGGGTTGAGTGAAACTCCGTTTATTGTATACTGAGCAAAATAAATCCTACAGAATATTCTGTAAAAGGTATCGATACATATATGCTTTCGATTTGCATATGAGCGTATTTAAACGTATTCGGGTACTGTATTTAATGTGCCTTACAGGAACTGCGTAAAATTAAGTAAAAAAATTTTTTGCGGACATTTTTATTCGAATTATCCGAAATAAATACGCCTGTGTATTCAGCTGTGCAATTACGCAGACACACGGACATTTGGGTGCGTGTGAAACCGCCGTCATTTCAGAACTGTTTAACTCTTATTCTACATTATAAGAGGAGAAGAAAATACATCAGTATGTGACTATAGCGTAAGCACAGATATACAGTAACAACATCATCAGAATT
>CAMWWS010000275.1 GCA_947178085.1 uncultured Lachnospiraceae bacterium
ATACACTCCATAAGCTTCTGATTAAGATTCTTCGAAATAAAAATAAGAAGCGTATCCTGTGAAAGCGGATTTTTTGAAAATGTAACTGCAAAAAGTTCCCTTACCAACTGCTCAAAATCCTTATTTTTTATTTCAGGATTATATTCCGCAAGCATGCGCTCAAGTCCGGTCAGCACACTTTTGCTATTCGCCGGCATCATTATCTGCCCTTCCCCATTATAAGCAAATCCGACCTCGATATTCTGCCCAAGAAGCTTTCTGACCAGAGTTGCCGCCATAGCTATACTCTCTTCTACCAGTCCCTCACGCTTTATTATGCCTATATCCTCCACATCCAAAAAAATCATCGCTTTTTGGGACTGTACGGAGTCATAGGTATTTACCATCAACGAACCTGTCTTGGCGCTTGCCTTCCAGTTGATTGTCTTCATCGGGTCATCTGTCGTGTAACTTCTTATCGTGCGAAAAGCAAACGGGTCTTCGTAGAGCCGCTTCGCACATTGAAGCGTTCCCATCAGCTGCTCGCATACCGCTATTGTTTCTGACACATCTGTCATTCGTGGATATACATATATTTCCGCAGGAGTTTCTAAACCCTTTTTATAGTATTTTCTGTAAAGTAATGTATGCGTTACTATTGCCGCATCGTCTACAGTATATCTGCCGCGCTTTATACATTTCACAGGGATTTCCCGCGTAATCTTCTGTCTGCCCAGTATTGCATAAACATCTCTTTTATAAATATAATCGCTTACATTGGCATTGTCAGAATTTCTAAAATCAAGCTCCTTTTTGGTACGAAATTCTACCTCAAGCACCGGAATAGGTATGTTCTTTCTGTTTTCAATAACCTCATATAGTTTTGTCTCCTGCCCTGCATATACATAAGCAGACTCAAACCATAATTTCACCAAAACATTTTTTGACCACTGACGTCTATAATATTTCTCCCATAGTACGCCCATTATCAGAATTCCAAGCAATAGAAATATTATCATCTTTTTGACCAGTCCTCTGTCGGCAGTTCAACACTGTTTAAAATTCTCGTAATAACGGCTCTTATTTGTGTCTCATCAAATTCACCGATAAATCTGTGGCACAATACGCAGTGCGCGACCTCCTTAATATCCTCCGGCACCACATACTCCCGCCCATGCACAAGCGCATAGCCTTGTGACGCACGCAGTAATGCAAGTGTTCCCCTCGGACTCACACCCACATTATTTTTTCTGGTTTCCTGTACCAATGCAACTATATAGTCCCGTAAATCAGCATGTACATATACCTGACGGCATACACTTTGCAATTCCCTGATATCCTCCGCGCTGCATACCGGTTCTATCTCGGCAAGCGGCTCTGCATTGATAAAGCGGTCTATCATCTGACGTTCTTCACTCCCCGTCAAACCACCTATTCGAACCTTCATGATAAATCGGTCAAGCTGCGCTTCGGGAAGCGGAAAACAGCCGATTGTCTCCACAGGATTCTGCGTAGCAATGACAAAAAAAGGAGCATCTAAAATCCGCGTCTCTCCATCCACGGTTACCTGCCCTTCCGCCATACATTCGAGAAGACTTGACTGCGTTCTCGGCGTGGCTCTGTTTATCTCATCCGCCAGCAAAATGTTTGTAAACACAGGTCCTTCTTTAAATGTAAACGCCGCCTTCTCCTGATTAAAAAATGACAATCCCGTCACATCACTTGGAAGCAGGTCCGGCGTAAACTGTACCCTGTCAAATTTACATCCCATAGACTTCGCAAGCGCCTTTGCGAGCACCGTCTTTCCCGTTCCCGGCACGTCCTCCAAGAGCACATGCCCGCCCGCTGCGACAGCGGCAAGCAACAGTCTTGTCACTTCACTTTTACCGATAATTACTTTTGATACGTTTTCTTCGATTTTTGTCAGTATTTTATTTGATAATATGTTGTTCATCTTCGTAAATTACCTCGTTCATGTTGATAGTTTTATTTATTCATCTTTTCGTTCATAACTTTCTTTATTGCTTATAGTACTTACTCTATATTTTTTCCATACTTTGTCGGCATCTCCGCTACCATCATAACTTCACTAATATCTCTATCATACACCACGGAACCATTGCTAAAATTTATAATCTTCCCATCTCTCCCCATATCATTATTATCCGTCCATAGCTCACACTGTGTCATAACAGTCTGCACTGCATCATCCATTCCTTCTGGTGGGTATTTATGCTTCTTAAGAAGTTTCTTTATCATCATTCGCATTTTAGCTCTTGCCGAATCGCGCTTTTGCCAGTCAATTGTACGATTCTTACGCAGTGTATCAGCAAGTTCCTTTGTAATAGCAATCAGTTCTTCATTCTCGTAAAAATCTTTTATAGCCTGTGGTTTTGTAAGTGCATCATAAAATGCCAATTCATCTGCTGTAAGTCCAAGTTTGTCCCCTTCTTTTTGTGCTGATGCAATCTGCTTTGCCAGATTAAGAAGTTCTTCTATTACCTGTTCATTGGTTAGCATTCCGTTCAGATATCGGTTCATAGCTTCCTGTATAATCTCACTAAATTTTTCCGATTTTACAACATTAGTTCTTCTATATATCTGAACCTGTTCAGCAATCAATTTTTTCAGCAGTTCAACCGCAAGATTCTTCTCTTTCATCTTCGATATTTCTTCAAGAAACTTTGAATCAAAAAGAGAGAAATTTTGTGATATATCAGAAAACAAATTAATTACACCATCGCTCTTTATGCTTGCTTTTAATAATTCATTTATTCTGGCATTCATTTCCGGAAGTGATATCTTCTTTCCCTGTCCCTGATTCACCAGTCGCATAACAAGCACTCGGACAGATTCAAAAAAGGCAGCTTCTACTCGAAGTGATTCCTCTACCAAAGACGAGCATAATGACAATGCCTGTCTTAAAAGTAATGCTTCCTTCAAAAACTCCGTTTTTTCTTTATCCTTATCAACACCGACAATAAAGTTCACTCCACCACTAATTGCCTTTGACCTTTCCAAATCAGTACCTGTCATAAACCTTGAATAATCATACCCATGGAAGAGATCCTGACATACAGATAATTTTTCTAAAAATTTAGGATATGCAACTTTTGCAACATCTGCATCTCCATAATTCTTCTTATCACGAGATGTATAATCATTCATGGCTTCCTTAAGGGCAGAGGCAATCCCTACATAATCTACAACAAGCCCACCCTCTTTATCCTTAAACACACGATTCACTCTGGCTATTGCCTGCATAAGATTGTAGCCTTTCATCGGCTTATACACATACATTGTTGCAAGTGATGGAACATCAAATCCCGTCAACCACATATCAACAACTATGGCAATCTTAAATGAATTGTCATTATCCTTAAATTTCTTTGCCATCTCTTCCTTATGACGTTTATTTCCAATAATCCCTTTCCATTCTTCAGGATCTTTGTTATTGTCCGTCATAATAACCCCTACTTTTTCTGTCCATGCTGGTCGTAATTCAAGAATTCTTTTATATATTTTCATAGCAATATTACGAGAATAGGCTACTATCATTGCTTTTCCTGTAAGTAAGTTTGCTCTATTATTCTCGTAATGGTCTAAAATATCACAGACAAGAGAATCAATTGTCTTGTCATTTCCAAGAATTGCTTCCATCTGTCCTAATTGCTTTTTACTTTTCTCTACAACTTCTGCATCTGCATTTGCTGCCATCAAATCATATTCAGCATCAATAAGTTTTAATGTAGCTTCATCCAGTTTCAATTTTACAACACGGCTCTCATAGTAAACCGGTCGTGTAGCTCCATCTTCTACCGCCTGTGTCATATCATACACATCAATATAATCACCAAAAACTTCCCTTGTACTTCTATCTTTTATAGATATAGGAGTACCTGTGAATCCAACATATGTAGCATTTGGTAAACAATTTCTGATAATTCTGGCTGTTCCGATAACTATTTTAGCCTCTTTATCGCCATCTTCATTTTCAACGATTTTTACCTTTTCGCTTAATCCATACTGCCCACGATGTGCCTCGTCAGCCATGACAATAATATTTCTTCTTTCAGATAACGGCTCTTCCGACTCTTCAAACTTCTGCATTGTTGTAAAAATAATTCCATTCGCCTGCCTACCATCCAGCCAATCCTTTAATCCAACATCATATTTTGTAGAATTGGCTCTGAGTTTCCTACATGTGGCATGAATTGGAACTTGTCTCAAAAATGAACTACATTTTGCAAATTGTCCAAAAAGCTGGTCATCCAAATCATTTCTATCTGTAATAACAACTATAGTTGGACTATCCAATGCATCCTGTAATAAATGTGCATAGAAAACAATTGAGAAAGATTTTCCGGAGCCTTGCGTATGCCAGAAAACACCACCCTTGTTATGCCGCTCATCCTGCAGGGCAGCTGCC
>CAMWWS010000276.1 GCA_947178085.1 uncultured Lachnospiraceae bacterium
AGTGCAGGTATATCCGCATTTTGAATGGCTGTTTCTATCCTATTTGCTGTATTTTCATCAAGGTCAAAAGCAGCAGCTAAACGCCCGCTTTGTGAAATCTCAACGCTGTCTTTATTCCTAGCGGAAGGTGTTTCATTGTTTTTTTGCTCATATTGAGTAGAATTAATCGCAGTTGCAGAATAATTCTGTATACTTGATTTAACATATAAATTGACATTCATAAAAAACTCCTTTTCTGTTTATCTTTTTCAATAGTGCTGCTTTCCATATCGAACATACACTATTTGTGGTTCTTCTGTCATTTAGAACCGCCTTTGCCCCATTACAATAAGTCCGAGCATAATGCCCTTTATCAGCCAAGCAGAGAAGCACTATCTGTAACCGTTTCCGCCATAACATTTGCTTCATAGCTGTTTACATTCTTCGTACTTTTTGTTGTTGCCACATCGTTCTGATAATATGTAATTACCGAACTGATTGTTAATTCCGCTCAAAAGTGAATACTGTCTTGTATATACCACAAAACTACTCAAAAAGCGGCTATAATTCTTATAGTTTTCCTCTGATTTGAAATTATCACCTAGTAGATCATTCACATTAAAAATTTGTCCTTTAAAGCCTCCCAGTCAATCGAAGTCCCGTTCTGGTAATTCCTTTGAGGTTCTGCAATTTGTTCTTGTGAAATGTAGGGGATACTATTCCCACTGCCTGTAATTAACATAATTACGCTCTCCATGTTGTTTTAATCTTATCCCTCTTTGCTATTTACAATGGTTTCTATTTGGTTTATCGCCAATCTGTGAAAAATTTTCATAGTTTTGGCATGAAATACTGTGTTTTTGATATGAAATTCTTATCTGGTAATAGCGTTCTTTACTGTCAGGAAATATATACAAATTTTATGGAATTGCCTGTATTTTTGTGGTAAGATAATGTCATTGAATAATTCAGCAAATCGAGATTTGTGGGGTAGATAAAATGAAAATCAGAAAAGCAACAGATCAAGAAATGCTAAGTTTATGTGGATATAAAAATATGGATTCAGTACCGCCAACTACATTGTTTTTTGCGCAAAATATATCATCTGGAAATGCCGAGTTTTGGACACTAAACGATAACGGTCAAATTATTGGTGAATTATATATATTTTGGAAATTGGGTGATAAAGATTTTGCAGATGGAAAAAACAGAGCGTACTTATGTGCGTTTCGAATTAAAAGCGAATATCGTGGAAAAGGCCACGGGAGTTTTTTATTAAAAGAGGTTTTGGAATACATCAAGAATAAAGGCATTCAAATTGTAACAATCGGCGTTGATGAGACAGAAGAGCATAATATTAGAATGTACCATAGATTCGGTTTTACAAATAAGATAAAAGATTGTTTTGAAGACCCTTGCAATGTCGATAGTGAGATGAAACCTAAGGCGAGTCCTTGTTTTTGGCTTCTTTCTAAGAGTCTATAGAAAGCAAATTTGAAGTTATTGTTCTATACGAGAAATTCTTACCTCACTCTTGCAAAGAAAGGATATCACTATGGCGTTCACATTACAGATCAAACAAAAGAAATTATTCGGAAAGACAGCTCTGGACATTCCTACACTTGCCAGTTCCTGTCATCTTTCTTATGGTTCTAACAATGATTTTTACATATTACAGGAAGGAGAGCTGGACAGAGGCACAGCAGTTTTCTATAATCCGAACCGAATCGGAAGGGGTATCTTTTTCGATGGTTCGAAAGGCGGAGCAGGCTTTTATGAGGTGAGTTACAATATTCCGACAACAAAAGCGGAAATCACAGATTTTGCCAGACTTGTGGGAGAGATAGAGAGACAGCTTGGAAAAGTAGAGATGTACTGTGTGGAGGAAGAAAGGGCTTTTACAAGCGAAGAACTGAAAGAGTGGATTGACAGATTTACCCAGTTTAGTCTGGAGTCATTAAACAGCTTTTGCGGAAACAAGCAGTATAAGAATTACATTCTGACACTGGCATTATACCCCTATACACTTCCGGAAGATAAAGTGGCTGTATGGGAGAAGTGTACGGATCTGTCGGACTTTGAACAAACGCTTCATGAGCTTCAGGCAAAGGATGTTTATTACGCCAAACCACGCCTGTTGCAGAAAGGTGATACGAAAGAAATCGGAGCTTTTTATACATTGACAGAAGAATGTGAAAGCGTTTTCCCTGTCAGAGCGGATGGTTTTTTGAATTTCAGTGAGTATAAAGTATCGGAAGGATTTGTTCAGTTTTTTCTTTATGATGAGCAACGTGTCATGGACGGGTTGTTTTCTTATGAAAGATTTATAGATGCGGTACAGCAGTATAGTGTCCGGCAGTTTGACGCAGATCATATTCTGATTCCGCCGTTAAAAAAAGAACAACTGGAAGATCTGGCGGCGAAATTGCTGTAGGACTATAAAGGGAACGATATACAGAGCACATAGAAAATCGGTCAGTCTACGCGCTCTGTTTTTATGGGGCAAACCTTGTCGGATGATTATTGCTGATTCGCCAGATAAATATAAGCATCTTCCAGCGTTGCCCTATCCGGTTTACAGTCCATATCCGGTTTTTCTTTACTCAAAATCCGCATTTGTATTCCTTTTTCCGTATACTGTTTTGCAGAAATCAGATATTTTTTCTCTATTTCTTTTGCCTGCACGGAATCATTCGTTACAAACTCCCACACAATACCCTTCGCATGCTCCAACAATTCTGTGACGCTCCCTGCATATAAAAAGCGTCCATTTTTCATAACGGCAAGCTGATTGCAGGTAGCTGTCAAGTCTTCTACTACATGGGTCGAAAACAAAACGGTACGTCCTTCCGAAAAATCAACCAGAAGATTTCTGATACGTATACGCTCTTCCGGGTCTAGTCCGGTTGTGGGTTCGTCAACAATTAAAAACTCCGGCTCATTTAAAAGTGCCTGAATAAGCCCGACTCTTCGTTTCATGCCTCCTGATAATTGTTTTATTTTCTTTTTACGATGCTCTGACAGACTTGTTTTTTCAAGGTAGTACCCGATGCGTTCTTTGCATATCTGTCTGGGAATACCTGATAAATCCCCCATATATTCCAGACATTCCTGTACTGTCAGACCCGGATACAAGTCTATTTCCTGTGGCAAGTAACCTATCTTTCTTTGTATTTTCTCATAATTTCCCTCGCTGTAGAGTATTCCGTCAAGGGTTACGGTTCCGCTTGTAGGCGATAACACTGTCGTCAATACCCTCATCAATGTCGTCTTCCCTGCCCCGTTTTCCCCTAACAGCCCGAAGATTCCCTTTGGAATCTCCAGATTGGCGTGGTCGATTGCCGTTACTTTATTCTTAAATGTTACTGTTAAATCCTCAATTGTAATTCCCATATAAAACTAAACTCCTTTCTCAACCTCTTTTCTCAATTATCTTTGGCAATATTGCCGCCATTATCATCCCTATACATATACAAACAATTTTTCCGCATATCCAGCTAAAGTCCCCGCTGTTCTCTACATCTCTGAATGTATAGGAAAATAAGTTCCATGCTCCTAAATATCTGTCACCAAGAACGGAAATTGTAATGAGCAGCAACATCAGACAGCCACCGATTCCCACCCACATATTCCGAAATATACAGGAAAGCAGATTCGATAAAAGCCCCCAGAATCCGAGTGTGACAATAATAGCTGCAAAGTATATTAAAAATTGATATATTTCATTTTCTTCAATACCTTGACCTATTCCAAATGTTATTGGTTTTTGAAAAAGGAAAAACAGTCCATATCCAATGACCGAAACAGTCAACAGGAATATTCCCTGTATCACAAGTCTTCTGTATATACAATACATTCTCTTTTTCATAGGACAAAGCCTTTGTATTTCTGACCGTTTACTTGTAATCTCCTGCGTATAGGTATCTGCACAAAAAGAGGCTGCAAGTAATGCCATTGGAGGTTCCAGCGCAATCCCGATTTCATTAGTGTAAGCTACCCCTCTGACAATGCTTAAAATCACGGTAAAAAATACTGCATAGACAATTTTATAAAAAGGAAGCGCGATTTTCATTTCGTATTTCAATAAACCCGCCTCCTTTTCCATATCCGCATGGAAATAAAAATAATTCCTGCGGAAGCTATGATTAAAAAACTCTGGTTAAGCAATACCATTGGTGGGGGCGCAGTATCAAAAAAACTCCCCGGAAACCGCACCATAATTGCTAACGGCATGCCATAATAACCATACACGCCTTCGGCATTCCTGCTGCCTATATTCGAATACACCATATAAAGAAACAAAAGCGGCACTGCAGGCAGCGGACTTTTAAATAACAGTGAAATTAAGCTATAGACACTTATAATCATCAGCATATTCGGCAGAATATAATAACAGGTTGCCAATATGAAATC
>CAMWWS010000277.1 GCA_947178085.1 uncultured Lachnospiraceae bacterium
GTCAGTTTTTCAGTTGCTCATAATCATTTGGAATGTCATCACAATTGTTTCAATGTGTGGAGGACGGATTGTTTTTTCGTGTCTGCGTAGGCGGAGACAAAACTCCGGTTTGTCTGACTAACCACTACCATAATCACGACAGAAACAAGCAACACAACGTCAGAGCACATAGAAATCTAATCTTTGCGCTCTATTATTATGTAAAGGAGCACAAGAGATATGGCACCGGAATTGCCGGAAGCGGCATCTAAATTGGTTGAAGAGATATTAGAAGTAAATAGTACAAAATTTAATTAAATGATTAATAAGGAGTGAAGTATGTGTGATAGGAACAAGTTGGCAATTATAGCGAGAGAAGAAGCTGAAAAACCGTACAACGGAGAAGTGAATGATTACATGCCGAATATACAGGATATTGTTGCTCTATTTCCAAAATGATCTGTGGACGAGGCTGATGGGCTTTGGTGTGCGGCGTTTGTATATCATTGTGTCTTTTTAACGGGATTCAAAATTCCTGTTCATCCGAAAGAATCTTCTTGTTCTCTTGCTGGTTGTATAGCCTGGGAAGAATGGGCTCAAGCAGATAGTCGAATTGAGTACCATTGTGGGAATGACAATGCCTTTCAGCCTGCGGCAGGGGATATAGTTCTCTTTGATAGGGTATTCAACAACACAGATCATGATCATATTGGTATTGTACTTGAAAATTATGATGATTATATAATAACAGCAGAAGGAAATGTTGAGAATGTCTCCCGGATTTTAGAACGCAAAAAGAACAGCCATATTCGTGCATATATTCGTATACCTGATAATTTTTTGTATTACTGAATAAATAAATGCTATAATTGAATCATTCTTAAGAAAGGGGCATGGGTATAAAAATGCAAAAAGGAAGAATTATATTTTTAAATGGCGTAACAAGTTCCGGAAAAACGTCAATTGTCGAAGCATTACAGGAGCGTAATGATATATTTTTTTATGTTGTTGCCAATGACTTGTTTGAACAAATGATAGGAGAGAAATATCTGCGGGAGGATTATTGGAAATATCTAAGTGAAGTAATTATTATGATGTATCATACTGCCAAGCTATATTCTGATATGGGAAAGAATGTATTGATTGATGGAATATTAGTAGAACGGGAAGAAATAAAGCCCCATTACGAGCGACTGTTGGAAATATTAGGGGATAATCCGCTTGATATAGTAGAAGTATATTGTCCCATAGATATTTGCAGAGAACGTAATTGTATGCGTGAAGATAGATATGAAATGCAGTCCGATGAACAACTTGAGTTGATGGCAAAAGATATAAAGTATAGTATGAAAGTAGATACAAGTGTATATAGTTCTGAGGAATGTGCAGATTTAATTGTAAAGGAATTGTTTGCATAAAAATGGAGGAAGAGAAGTGAAAAAGAGGACTGTTGGGACAGTATTGGCTGCATTGCTTAGCATGGCGCTCTGCGCAGGCTGTGGCGGAGAGGCTGCGGTAAATCGAATTGATATGTTAAGGGAGGAGAGCGTACAGGATACCGGAAACGGTACGGTTAGTGGAATTGAGCAGGATACCGGAGGCAGTATGGACAGCGGAAGTGAGCAGGGTGCCAGAGACAATACAGAAAAAGGAAATGTGGAAATGGCAGAATACGATGAAGCACAGTTAAGAAAAGGATATATTGATTATTCGATCGAACTGTTGAAGGAATCCGTGACAGATGAAGTCAACAGTATGATATCTCCGCTGTCGGTGATGATGGCGATGGATATGGCGGCAGCAGGGGCGAAAGGCAGCACACAAGATCAGATAACGCAGATGTTCTGCCCGGGAGCAAGCCAGGCGCAGATTGAGAGTTATTTAAGCAATCTGATGGAGCGCTATCAAGCCAATGAAGACGTGGAGCTTCATATTGCCAATTCCATCTGGATCAATGACGGGTTTGCAGAAGAAATAAAGACGGAATATCTGGACAGAGCCAATCAGGTTTTTTATGCAACGGCAAGGGTCCTTCCATTTGACAATGCAGCGGTGGATGAGATTAACGGCTGGGTAGATAAGAATACTAACGGAATGATTACTCGTCTGTTAGATTCGCTTCAACCGGATGAAGTGTTGTGTCTGCTGAATGCAACTGCTGTAGAAGCCCCTTGGGCGAAGCCTTATGAGGACGCACAGGTTTGGGAGGATGATTTTACTGATGTTGCAGGGCTGACGCAGTCCGTAGAGATGATGCACGGCACGGAGGAAGATTATTTTGAGACGGAAGATGCTGTAGGTTTTCTGAAATATTACGTGGGCGGTGAGTATGGCTTTCTGGCAATCCTTCCCAAGGAAGGGATGACGGTTGAGGAATATCTCGCCGGTATGACGGGAGAGAGTTATCGGGAGTTTTATGATACCGGAACAGGAGAATATAAGGTTCATACCATGATGCCGAAATTCACATATGAGTATGAATTGCCCATGAACGACGTATTGTATACGCTGGGGGTTAAGGATGCATTTGACTACAATCTGGCTGATTTTTCCGGTATTGCAAGTCCGAACGAGGGCAATCTGTATATTGATCTGGTGCTGCATAAAACATTTATTGAAGTAGGGCAGTACGAGACAAAAGCTGCAGCCGCTACAGTGGTAACGATGCGAAATCTTGCCATGCCTATAGAAGAGGAATACAGAGAGGTCTATTTAAACAGACCATTCATATATGCAATAATTGATACAGAGACCGGTGCACCGATTTTTATGGGGACGTTGCAGAGTGTACAGTAGTAGATTGTATTGTGATGTTCGCTATTGACCTTGGAACTGTATTTTACAGACACATCGAAACAGTACTTTATAATGACGGAGCAACAAAAATGTATATCTGTCCGGATACCGTCACGGGCGAACCATTCTGGAAAGCAAATGGATACAATAACAGTGGAAAAATTGATCCGGATGACAAAAAGCCTATTTATATAAAGGATATTTCTGGTGCTGTTGTTTTATCTGCAAGTTCTATTGATCCATCTTCTTCGTGTATAGATTAAGTGGGTTAAGTGCAGTTTGGGGAGAATTAAAATACGTTAGATTTTTATGGTGGTAAATAAAACATGGAAGTGGTATAATCAAATCTATGAATCTGGAATTAATGATTTGAGATGAGAAACATTTGGTAAGAATTAATTTCAAGTCAAGCCGCAAAAGATAGAGGAATTTGAAATAAAAGTAGTGATCTGTTAGATAATTAATTCCGGTAATGGGAAGCTGTCATATAGGCGAATGTAAATTCGTAAAGCGACAGCTTCATTTTTGCTTTTTTGCTATTAAATGAAGATATTTATAGGGGCTATAATACAATGAGAGGTACATCAATGCTACAGCCATATGACCTTATGGAACAATTGCTATCTGCTATAGAAGATCATATCACAGAACCTGTGACGATATCTGATTTGTCAAAAAGATTTTATATTTCTGCGATTCATTTACAACGCCTCTTTAAGTTTGCCTTTGGAATTCCTTTGGCTGGATATATTCGATCCAGAAAGCTGGCTGCCAGTGTGGAGAAATTGTTATCAACAGACTACCGTATCATTGATATAGCAAATGAATATGGCTTTACACATGAACAGGCTTATATTCGCGCTTTTAAAAAAGAGTATTGCATTACTCCCGGGGAACTGCGCAGATCAGGAATGGTTATCAAAGTGCTTCCACCGTTGCAGATTTTCCCCAAGAATAAGTTGCCAAACGGAGCGATGTTTGGCCCGGATATTGTTATGGTACCGGAATTTCAGGTGATAGGAAGACGTTTTGTTGTGCCGTTTGACCAGTCTGTTGTGCTTCCGCCTCAACTTGCAAAAAGCTTCTGGGAGGAGGACAGTTTTAGAATTAAAAATATTGTAGAATCAAGTGTCTATTATGGAATAACTCGTATAGATGATCTAAAGGATGGTTATTCGTATTATATGCCTTCTGTCAAAGTAAAAGACATTTCTCATATACCGGAAGGAATGATGGCAGACTGCTTCCCCACAAGTATGTGTGCCAGATTTCACTATATTGGCAGACATCATTATTATGATATTAATGCGGACATGGCAAGGGGCATGTATGATGCTATCTGTGATTTTGCGAATAAGGAAGGAAAGAAATATGAAACGCAACATCAGAAATTGTATTTTGAGCGTATAAGCGAGGAAGACTATGATGGGACATATTGCCAGATGGAATGGTTTACACCTATACATAAATTATGATATAAATGGTTCATTTTCATCATGCGGATTGTGTTAGTCTGATAATGCGATTTGCATGTGAGCTTTTATTTCTGCGGATAGTTAATTTACTATCATATTGATCTGAGCTGCGGCAAGTGTGCCAGAGGTGTGAATTTACGG
>CAMWWS010000278.1 GCA_947178085.1 uncultured Lachnospiraceae bacterium
GTCTCTGTCTCTTCTTCCATAGCAATGTCTACCAACTGAGTATCGGGTGTAGACTGTAACAAATCCTCAACAGAAAGCTCTTCTTCTTCCTCTTCGTGCTTCTCGCCGCGCATACTTCTAAGCACAACAAACGCAAGCAATCCGAGAATAACTATAATCAAAATAATCTGCAGAATGTCCGTAGCCTTAATGCCCGAACCTTCGGCATCCAAGAAAACATTCTCTGTATAAGCCACAAGCGCAATATTACCGGTGCTGATACCGGAAGCCTGAGACACTACATTCACTAAATCTTCATCTACTTCCATCTTGGTACGCGACTTGTTCGCAAGCTTATATTCCTCCCACGTAATACCATCAAGAAGTCCTTGCGTTCTGACATCCTCTTCACGAATTACGTTATAGCTTATTGCCGAAACCGAAAGTGATGAACGAGTATAGTTAATATCGCCCGCCGTCTTCTCAGTAGTTGTAACTCTCTCATTCGGCAGATAATCAGTGGAACTCTCTTTCTGTGTAGCTGTTGAAGTGTTATTGTCCCTCAGTACATATGTAGAATCATCATCATTAGAGTCAGTTCCCGGCACACCGCCGATTCCGCTCTCATTTACAGATTCAAATAAATCCTGATGAGCATACAGACCCTGATCCTGACCTTCCGGAGCGTAAAACTGATGGTCTACTTCAGTGGTGTTGGAATAATCCAGCACGAGATTAGTCGCCACTTCAATACTGTCAAACTCGTTTGTGCCCCTGAGCGCCTGTTTCACTTTGGCGGTAACCATTTTCTCCGCCTCGGTCTTTACAGACAGCTGCGCAGTAGCCACACCCGCTACCGAATAATTATCTTCTCCGGAAAACAGCATAGTACCGTTTGAATCCATGATTACAATATTATTAGTCGTATCATTACCTAATGCTACCGCTACAGCACGTGCCAAACCGGCAGCCGTCTCAGTAGTCATCTCGCCGTTAAGTCTGAGAACCACAGTGGCATGCGCTTCTTCCTGAGAGTCAATCAAAGTTCCGGTGTTCTCAGGAATCGTAAGTGTAACGGTAGCAGTTTTTACAACATCAAGCATCATTACGATTTTTTTCTCAAGCTCATCCTGCCTATACTTAACATACCGTTTCTGTTTGTCTGATTCCGTAGTAGAAAAACCGCCGCTTGTCACGCTTTCAAGATCAGGTCCCGCTGTAGCGATACTGTTAGAGCTTAACAGCCAGATTGCATCTTGCTGCTGGGATTTCAGAATCCTGAATGTCAGGGCGTCATCCGTAACAGTATATGTAAGCCCTTCTTCATCCAGCAAATCCCTCACACTTGCAGCTTCCGTAGCATCTTCACACTGTTTTAACAGCACATACTCAGGTCTGTTAAGAACGGTAACAAGAATCACTATCGCCAATACGACTGTAGAAATCGCCATGACTATCAAAGTCTTCTGCTTAGCCGTAAACCGGTTCCACCATTCCAATATTTTATTGCCTAATTCCTTTAACTTCTCTAATATACTATCCACGACTGTTATTTCTCCTTAAGTAATATGCCATACCGATTATATCTGCATCTGCATAAGTTCCTTATAAGCATCTAATAACTTATCCCTTATGGCTACCGTGTATTGCAGCGCCGTATATGCTTTCTGCAGGGCAATCGTCAAGTCATGGGTATTTTCGGTCTCACCAAGAGCCCATTTAATCTCTTCATTCTCCGCATCAGAAAGAAAACTGTTAGTCGTATTAATATTATCGATAGCAGTACCTAAAAAATCATTAAAACTTGCGTCAACATATGTATCCGGTTTAGTAATCGGTGAATTCTTCACTGCTTCCTTAACTGCGCCCGACGACACATTACGAAGCGCTGTAATATCCCAATTCATTGTAATACTCATGCTCCTTTCTATGTCTGCAAATCAGCTGTTTTAGCCGTTTAATATTTCAAGTCCTTTGGTCGCAATATTCTTGCTTGCCGAAAATGCCGTTGAGTTAGCCTCATAAGCACGGCTTGCATCGATAAGGTTCGTCATTTCGGTTATTGTAGAGACATTCGGATAGGTCACATAACCGTTTTCGTCAGCATCAGGATGCGACGGATCATAAACCATTTTCATCTCCGTCCATTCATCTTCAAATACACCGGTAACCTTAACGCCGGTTCCCGAATAACGGTCCCTCGCCGTGTTTAACACATGGCGGAAAGGCGTATGTGAATTTTTCTCCTCAAACACCACTACCTTTCTGCGGTAAGGCGTACCGTCCTCAGTACGTGTCGTATCCTGATTTGCTATATTCCCGGCAATTATATCCATGCGGTATCTCTCCGCAGTCATACCTGTAGCATTAATGTCAAAAGCCGTAAACATTCCCATATCTCATTCTCCTTTACTTCATAACAAGCTGCAGATTCTTGA
Organism: uncultured Lachnospiraceae bacterium; assembly: GCA_947178085.1. Next base: position 2,418 of record CAMWWS010000278.1, read on the forward strand.
ATTCCTGCGCTATACTCAGTTCCAGTCCCTGATATGTAATCTGGTTCTTAGCAAGATAAACGCCTTCTGTATCTATATCCACGTTATTGCCATCCAGACGATAAGAAAAACCTGCATAATCCGTATAGCAAATCGGTTTCAGGCGGCTCAACTTGATATTTGATACTCTCGTATCCATTGGAGTATATCTTGAATTCTTCAGTGCTTTTGCAAGCTGCGACTCAAAATCAACATCCTGTCTCTTATATCCCGGCGTATCCACGTTGGAAATATTATTAGAGATTGCATCATTACGCAGCCATGAAGCATCTGCCGCTTTATCAAGCACATTTACATAGTCGTATACATTAGTATTAATTAATGCACTCATATGTATCCTCCTCAGTTTATTATATATTTTCGGGCAATTCTGAATATGAAGCCCAAAGTGACATACTAAGTCATAATATGTTTCTTATAAATTATAAAAGCAAATGCAAAAAAATACAATAGATAAGAAAAAAAAACAGACAAAAAAAATAATTTTTTTGTATAACATTTACATAATATGGGAAAAATGGAAAAAGGACTTCTAACGGCAGTAATGCTTCACCATGTTATAAATCCTTTTATCATCGACCATTCCATTGTCATCTATTCTGTTTTGACTAAAATCATACAATTCTAGTATCTTCCCTGCTGTTTAAGCTGTTCCACTTCGTCATATACGAAATCATTCAGCACCTTGATATATGTTCCTTTCATACCTGAAGAACGTGACTCTATGATTCCCGCACTTTCAAATTTACGAATGGCATTCACAATAACAGAACGTGTAATCCCAGCTTTGTCAGCTATCTTGCTTGCAACCAAAATACCCTCCATTCCATTCAGTTCGTCGAATATATGGGTAATTGCTTCCATCTCCGAGAAAGAAAGCGTACTTATTGCCGATTTGACTATCGCAATCTTCCGATTCTCTTCGGCACTTTCTTCGTTTACTGCACGCAGCATCTCAAGCCCCACCACGGTCATGCCGTACTCGCACAATATGATGTCGTCAATATCGTACTGCTCATCACATTTATATACGAAAAGCGTACCAAGTCTTTCGCCGGAAATCTCAATCGGTGATATTATCGCCTGAAATTTTTTCGTATCAATATTCTCAAAACCCAAAGTCTCCAGATTGACATTCTCCTTAGTGGAAAGAACTGAAAGAAGCCTCTCATTCAACATAGGGTCTATAAAGCCCCCCACATGGTCAACTATTAACTCGGTCAGGGATTCCACATTATCCAAATCACCTATGCCAAGCACCTTGCCTTTTCTGCTTATCACCAGAACATTGGAACCAAGGATTTCTTTGAGAATATCACAGATATCATTGAAAACAACCTTGCCCGAATTATTATTATGAAGAAGCTTTCCTATTTTTCTGGTCTTATCCAGTAATTGTACACTACTCATACTCTTCACCCTTTAACTTCCAAGAAAGTATGTATGTATTTTATCATGTTTTGAAGTACATTTCAATGATTTTTCAGTGAATATCCAAAATTTAAGTGGAATTTTATGGATTTTTGGGACAATTTGACAGTTTGCGGTTGAAAAATCTCTGATTTTTCAACCTATACTTCTGCCGGTTCTGCGGATTCCGCAGTTTCTGCTGATTCCACATATGAGCAGGTTTCTGAAGAACATACCAGTTTATTCCCTTTTTCCAACATTATTGAGCCACACTTAGAGCATTTTTTATCCACAGGCTTCTGCCATACCATAAAATCACACTGCGGATTATCAATGCATCCATAATATTTTCTGCCCTTTTTGGTCTTCTTTATTACAATATCCTTGCCGCACTTAGGGCAGGCTACGCCTATTTTCTCAAAATAAGGCTTGGTATTGCGGCAGTCAGGGAATCCCGGACATGCCAAAAATCTTCCGTATGGACTGTATTTAATAACCATCTGTCTACCGCAGTGCTCGCACAC